>DATHXE010000543.1:0-22768 GCA_035459845.1 Tepidisphaeraceae bacterium
GGCGGGACCTGGAGCAGGCGGGCCAGGACGGACTTGCGCTTGGGTGATTTGGTCTTCTCGAAGATCGCCTGGATTTCAGCTTGCGGCTTGGCAATTCTTACCCGGTGCACGTAGCCGAGGCCCACGCGTTTTTTGACGGCGGACGGGATGACGTTGTCGAGGACCGAGCCGAGGGGGGCGACGTAGTAGCGGCTCATCCAGCGGGCGAGCGCGAGCAGGCCGGGGGTGACGAGGGCGCGCTCGTCCTCGATGTCGATCATCGGCTTGATGCGCGCGGATGAGAAGTCGGAGGAGTCCTTGACGGCGACGACGAACCCGAACGTGGGGCGGTTGCGGCGGCCGAGCGGGACGCGGACGCGCTGGCCGGGGATGACGTGGGAGACGAACCGCGGGGGGATGGCGTAGTCGAGGAGCTTGTCGAGGGAGTCTTCGAGGGCGACCGAGACGACGGGGCCGGTGTGGGCGGGGGCCGGTGGCTCGGCGGGCAAGTCCGGCGGGAGGTCGGGGAAGAGGGAGGTCATCAAGGGCGCGGTTGCGGTGTCGCCGTGGCGGGCGTTTGGGGGTTGTGCTATCGTTCGAACCCATCGTAGGGGCGACGATACGGTTCGGCAACGGTTAGGATCGACTCTCGAGTGGTGGCGGTATGGACGGTGGTGATGCAATACACATCGCGAAGTTGGCCGAGCCGCTGGCGCAGCGCTGGGCCGCGGTGCCGATGCGCGTGCAGTCGATGTTCCTCGCCGGGCTGGGCGCGTCGGTCGCGATCTTCTGGATCGGATCGCGGATGCTGGGGGTGCCGGCATTTCCGGGGTTCGGGGGGAGCCTGCTGAGCGAGCCGGGGGGGATGATCGGCCTGCTGCTGACGGGCGCGGGGCTGGTGCTCTGCACGCTCGTCGGGACGGGGCTGGCGGGGTGGCTGCGGTTCGACGCGGGGCTGTGGTGCGCGGCGGGCGGGATGGCGGTGCTGTCGTGGCGCGCGGGGACCGTCGGGGACGTGCTGCGCTCGGCGGGGCCGGCGGGCGGGACGTTCGTGCTGGTCGTCATGGGGCTGGAACTGGCGGTGCTGTTCGCGCTGGTCGGGCTGGCGTGGGCGTTCCTGTGGCTGATGCACCGGCAGGGGTGGATCGAGTCCGAAGAGCTCGAGGACGACGTGGAAGAGGCGCTGGAGCCGACGTGGGAGAAGTGGGCGGCGCTCGGGCTGACGGCGGCGATCATGACGGTGCTGATGATGCTGCTGGGACAGGGGGATTCGAAGGTGCAGGCGCAGTTCGCGGTGGGCGTGGCGGCGCTGGTGTCGACGTGCGTGGCGTGCTGGCTGTACCCGGTGGGGCCCAGCGCGTGGTTCTGGTGCGCGCCGCTGGTCGTCGGGCTGCTCGGGTACGTGGGGGCGTACGTCGCGACGCCGGCGGACGGGGCGGCGTGGAAGACGGGGCACCTGACGGCCGCGCTGGCGCCGCTGGCGCGGGCGCTGCCGCTGGACTACGCGACGGCGGGTGTGGTGGGGTCGCTGCTGGGGTACTGGACGATGCGGAAGCGGGCGATGGAGAAGGCGGAGATCGGGGAAAACGTGGGGGCGTGAGGGCGGGTGAGTAGTCAGTAGAGTAGTGTCAGGTGGCGTTGGGCGCTTCGGGGAGGCGGCCGGCGTAGTAGCGGGATTCTTCGGTGATCGCGCGCATGGCGAGGCGGGTCTCCTTGACGAGGGTCGCGCCGCCGACGCCCAGGCCGAGCAGGCCGGCGACGCCGCTGGCCAGCGCGACGACCAGGACGGGGATGAGCAGGTGCGGGTGGTTGGTGGCCGACAGGATCGCGCCCAGGAGCGACGCGAGGCTGGCGGCGGCGAACGAGCCGATGCCGAAGTAGAACGCCGAGAGCGCGCGGACGAGCAGCGTCGACCGCCTGTGAAGGATCCCGAGCAATGTGTGCCACAGCGCAAGCTCGGCGGGCGGGCGCGGCGGGGTGTTGGGGTTGTGCGCGTCCTCGATCAGCTTGATCAGCACGCGGGCGCGGTCGATGTTGCGGGCGAACCGGTTGCTCGTCCCCAGCGCGAGCGTGGAGCAGGCATTGGTCAGGATCGCCGGGGCGGCGATGAACGTGAGGATCGCGAAAGGGTTTTGCTCGATCGGCATGGGGTGCGCGATCATAGCGTCGATCGCGGGAACGCGATCTCGCATTCCCCGGCGGTCACGCCTTCTTCGAGACGACCTTCCACTGCTCCGCGACCCACTGCGCCGCCTCGTCGTACGCCTGCTTGGGCAGCAAATGCCCCGACTCGTACCACTTGAGTTGTTTGGGCTGGGCGGCGGCGTCGAACATCCGCTGGGTCATCTCGCGGGTGATGATGTGGTCCTGGGTCGCATTGAGCATCAACAGCGGGCCGGCGAAGTGCGGGAGGGCGAGTTGGGGCTGGAGCGCGGCGAGGTTGGGGACGTTTGCGAAGAGCGGCGGGAAGGCGGGGGTGCCGCCGACCATGAGGCACATCGCCTTGACGCGCGGGTCGGCGGGGCCGGCGATGGCGTTGAAGATCGCGCCCATCGAGTAGCCGACGAGGACGACGCCGGCCTTGGTGTCGAGGTCCGGGCGGGACTCGGCGAGGTCGATGCAGAGGCGGGTGTCGCGGACGGCCTGGCGGGCGCGGGCGACGAAGGCGCGGAGGTCGGACTTGTCGAACATCGCGCGGGCCTCGCCAGGGCGCTCGCCGTGGAGCGGGAGGTCGGGGGCGAGGACGGCGAACCCTCGCTTGGCGAGGGCGGGGGCGACCTGGGCGGTGACCTGGGCCTTGTTGGAACCGAGGCCGTGGAGGGCGACGACGACGGGGAAGGGGCCGGCGCCTTGCGCGGGGCGGGTGAGGAGGACGGGGACGTCGACGCCGTCGAGATTGCGGAACCGCAGGCGCGTGACGCGCAGGCCTTCGAGGTCGTAGGGCTTGACCGGCCCGGCGGTGGCGCGCGGGGCGGGCAAGTCGGCGGGCAGGCGGGCGGGGCGGGCCTTCCAGTCGACCTGGGCGGCGGTCGGTGTGGTCTCCTCGACCACGAGCGGGGTCGTGCGCTCGTACTTGAAGAAGGCGGCGTCCCAGGCGGGCGTTTCGGGAGCCGCGGGGGCGGCCGGGGCTTGGCCGAATGCGGGGGCGGCGGCGATCAGGACCAGAACGACGAGTGCGGGGATGAGCGAGGTAAACATCTTGGAGACAGTCATACGATCGGGACTCCAAGTTGGTTTCGCGATCGTCATTCCACGCTCGGCTTGGGCGCGGGCTCGGCCTTAGGCGCCTCGGGCTTTGTAGGCTCCTTCGGCTCGGTCTGCGGCTTCGGGGTTTCCGACTTTGGCGTCTCGGTCTTGGGCACCTCCGGCTTCGGTGCCACAGGGTCCACCTTGGGCGTTTCGACCTTGGGCGCGGGATCGGGCGCCGGCTTTTCCTTGAGCAGTGCGGGCTCGAGCCAGTTCAGGCGGGCCTGGGTGTCGATGGCCCACTTGGTGCGGTCGTCGGTGGTCGGGTCGCCGCCGGGGTGGGCTTCGAGCGAGAGGGTCTTGGCGCTGCCGAGGTCGATCAGGATCACGGGCGAGATTTTGCCCGGCGCGAAGTCCTTCGCCTCGTGGACGACCTTGTCGTCGAGCAGGATTCGGACCGTCACCCGGCCCTTGGTGACGTCGTCGTTGAGCGCGTACTGCGTCCGCAGGACCTTGAAGCCCTCGGCCGGGTCCAGGGACCAGGTGAGCTTGGCGTAGGCGTGGACGCCGATGCCGCGGGCGTAGTCGCGGTTGTTGGCGCGGATGCGGTCGCCGCGGTAGTTGCGGTCCATCTGCGGCGGGTAGCCGACGTCGAGCATCGGGTGGTAGACGGACTGGTCGGGCACGCGGGCGCTGAGCCAGGAGACCGGGCCGTTGAGCTGCTCGATGCGGGTGATCTGCGCCAGGTCGAGCGTGCGCTTATCCCCCCCTGCCAGGGTGAGGGTGAGCTGCTTGGCGTCGTCGGCCAGCGCGACTACGGGGGCGGACAGGGCCGAGCCGTCGGAGAGGATGACGCGGAACGACCGCTTGCCGGTTGACTCGGGCTTGCCGGCGGCGGCGAGGAGGACCTTGGACGCGGCCGACAGGTCGACCGGGATCGCGTCGCCCGAGGCCTGCTTGATGACCAGCTTGCCGGCGTCGATGCCGGTCAGGATGCCCTTGACGTTGTCGCCGTTGGACAGCAGGACGGCGTCCTCGGTGCGGTCGGCGGTGGCGGCGGCGCCGAGCGGGTCCTGGCCGCGGACGAACGCGCGGACCTCCTTGAGCGGGATGGCGAGCTCGCCGGCCGCCGGCGACCGCCAGGTGAGCGAGTCGTTGGCGAGGGAGACGGGCTCCCCGCCGAGTCGGTCGCCGGTCGCCAGGTGCAGGGTCCACGCGCCCTTCGGTTGCGCGGTGGACCCGCCGCGGTCGAGTTGGAGGAACTTCTCCCAGGGCACGATGGCCGGTTCGGTGGCGTTCGCGAACTGCAGCGTCACGCCGGCGTCGGAGATGGAGAAGAGTGACGCGGGGCGCGACTTGAAGTCGGCGGTGGTCAGCGTCCAGATGTCGTTGGCGCGCGACGGTTGAACCACGAGAGTCAAGAAGGGGACGAAGCAGGCGAGGAAGGAGCGAAGGCTCATGGGGGAAGTTTTAGCAGGTGCCGGAGGGGATGACCAACGGATTCGTCGGGTTCTACGAACGCGTCGTCGGGTGTTCGAACCGAACCCACGGTGCGAGCACCGTGGGCTTTCAAGGATGATCACGAAGCGCGCGCACGCGCCATTAACGAGAAGGAGGACGGATGACGACTCGCACGAAGTCTTCGTCCATCCTCCATCTTCTATCTTCGTATTTTACTCCTACGCCCCCGGCCCCTTGCCGTGGAAGACGGGCAAATACCGGTGGGGCATCTGGAGGATGATCAGGGCCAGGGCCGTCGCGTATTCGTCGGTGACGTCGCCGGACCAGCCGCCGTGGGTGCGGTTCTGGCGGGCGATCAGCTGGTCGCGGATCGCGGGGTACCACTTGGCCCAGTAGTCGCCGCCGGCGAGGAACATGGCCTGGACCGTGTAGTAGTGGCCGTAGAAGTAGTGGCCCTCGGAGTCGGACGCGCCGCGGCCGGGGAGGAACTGCATGAGGTAGTCGAGGCCGCGCTTGAGGTCGTTGCCCTCGAAGACGCCGCCGTAGTACAGGGCGGCCACGCCCGCGCCGGAGCGGGCGAACCCGGAGCCGGAGCCCTGGCCGGCGACGTAGGAGAACCCGCCGTCCCCGCACTGGCAGCGTTTGACGTACCCGATCGCCTTGTCGATCACTTCCTTCTCGACCTTGATGCCGGCGTCGCGCGCGGCGCGGAGGGCCATGACCTCGGCGATCGTCACCGAGATGTCGGCGTCGTACGGGACGGGCTGGTACCGCCAGCCGCCCTCCTTGTTCTGGGTCTTCTGGATCAGGCGGACGGCCTTCTGGAGCTTTTCCTTGACGTCGTCGTCCTGGGTCATGCCGTAGACCTCGCCCAGGAACAGGGTCGCAAAGCCGTGGCCGTACATGGGGCCGTGGGAGTTGTCGGCCGCGATCAGGCCGGACTCCTGGGTGGCGTTGCAGATGTAGGTGACGGCCTTGGTGACGTGGTCGCCGTACTTGCCGCGGCCGGGGAGCGACCCGCCGGACATGAGCGCCAGGCCCGCGAGGCCGGTGATGCCGGCGCCGGACGACCCTTCCGACCACGACCCGTTGCGCGCCTGCCGGGAGGCGAGGAAGGCCAGGCCCTTCTCGATGGCGGCGCGGGCGGCGGGCGTGATCTCGTCGCCGCGCACTTGGTTGGGCTGGGCGGCGATGCCGATCTTCTTGGCGGTCGCGTTCTCGGCGGCGGGCTTGTCCGCGGCGAGGATCGCGCCGGACGGGAGCACGGTGGCCGCCGCGAGGGAAGTGAGGAGGTTACGTCTGGTGATCATGCCTGGCTCTTTTCCTGACCCGACCGCATTCCGGACAACGGTCGGATGACGCGCGGAGGTCGTAGCCGCAGTCGAAACACATTCCGATGCCGGCCCGCTTGTGCCGGTCGTTCTCGTTGCCGTCCCGGATCACCCGGAAGGCGCCGTACGAGACGACCACAATCGCAACCGCGATCCCGAGCATTGCGAGCATCGTAGCACGCGGGTCACATCGCAGTCGGCATGCTCACTGAAGTGAGCACACCGCGCCCCCCCTTTGAGCCACCATTTGGTGCTCATACCAAGAGGAGCGCCGGTCGGTGGTTATTGCTTCCCACCGTTCGACACACCCCGATAGTAGTCCTCGACGAGTTTTCGGTACTTGTCGATGATCTGCTCGTTCGAGCCTTCGATCACGGCCTCGCGGAGGCGGGGGGAGATCGTGCCCCACTCGCGGCTGGTCTCCTTGATGTTCTGCGACAGGTCGGCGTTGGGCTTACCCGCCTGCGAGACGGTCGAGTTCTGGGCCGCCTGCGTGCCGGAGTTCGGCTGCGACTGGCCGCCCTTGCCGTTCGCCTGCTGCTGGCCCGGCTGCTCGCCCTGCCCGGGCTTTTGGGCCTGCTGGCCCTGGCCGGGCTTCTGTTGCGGGTTGTTGGCGGTCTGCTGCTGCGACTGCTTAATCATGTCCTCCAGGTCGATGACGATCCGCTTCTGGATCTCCTGGGTCAGCTTGCCCGGGTCGGTGTCCAGGGCCAGCCGCTGCCGCGAGCGGGCCATGCGGTCGCCGACGCGATTGAGCTGCTTGGACTCCTGGGCCGCCTTGGGATCGCCGCCGAGCAGGTCGTCCTGGACTTCCTTGTTCTCGATCTCTTCCTTGCCGGCCTCCTCGGGGAGCTTGTCCTTCGCATCGGGCTCGGGGCGGAGGCCTTCCTTGCCCTTGGTGGCCTTCTTCAAAAGCTGGTCGAGGAGCGTGCGGATCTGACCCTGGCGGTTGCCGAGGTTGACCAGCGCGACCTTGTCCTGCTCGGGCTTGGGAAGCTTGTCGGCGTCGACCGTGTTCTTGTTGATCGCGAGCTGGAGGGCCCGCATCAGGCGGAGCTCGACCTCCGACGGCAGCTTGGAGCCGCCGCCACCGCCACCGCCGCCACCACCGCCGCCCTTCTGGTCGAATTTCGACTTGTTCGGCTCGGTCTTGAGCGAGTCGATCATCGCGTCGAGCTGGTCGATGATGCGAACCTCGGCGTACTGCACGGGCTTGCCGGTCTTCGACTTGGCGAGGTCGTCTTTCACCTCTTCCATCACGTCGACCACCTGCTGGGCGGCCCACGGGTAGACGGTGCCCTCGAGCTTCTTCAGGTCCTCCTTGAGCTTCTTCACGCGGTCGCCGAGGTCACCCTGCTCCTTGGGGAGCCGGTTGAGGTTCAGGGCCTGCTCGCGGGGCAGGTTGCCGTCGGGGCCGCGGGCCTTGTCGATCGTGGTGGTCGGCGTGTTGACCTTGGCGAGCTGGTCGGCGCGGACCTTCTCGAACTCGGCCTTGAGCGTCTCCTTCTGCGCGTCCTGCTGCTGCTCCTTGGCCTTGGCGAGCTCGTCCTCGGCCTTCTTCAGGGCCGCGTCGAGCGCGGCGAGCGCCTCGACCTGGTGCGGGCTGTACGCCGCCGCCATCTTCTTGTCCCGGAGGTCGACGATCGCGTAGCCCATCTTGCCCGCGGCGCGGACCAGGTCGGCGGCGGCGGCGGCGGCCTGCGGGGTCTCCTCGACCTCCTTCGCCAGCGCCCGCGCGTTGCGCTCGGTCTGCTCCTGCCCGGCGACGATCGTCCCGTGGGCCGGGGCCGGCGGGGCGTCCTTCTGGGCGCGCTTGGCCTTCATGTAGAGGACCTCGAGCTCCTCCTTGGTCATGGCCTTAGCCTTGGCGTCGCCGCCCTGGGCGTCGAGGTTATCGATGTTGTGCCCGGCCTGGCGGGCGCGGAGCTTCTCGATCTCCTCGACGGCCTTGGTCAGCGCCTCGTTCAACTGGGCGAGCTTGCGGCGCTCGGCGTCCTTCAGCGTCTGCAGGACGACCTCGATCCCGAGCTGCGCCTGCTGCTGGTTCGCCTGGGCCTGCGCCTGCTGGTTCTGCTTGGCCTGGTCGCTGGCCTGCCGCTGCTTCTGCGAGATCTGCTGGCTCTGCGCCTTCTGGGCCGCGTCCTTCATCGCTTCGGACGACTGCGGGTCCGACTTGGCCATCTGCTGGGCCATCTTCTCCATCTGCTTCTGCGCCGCGTCCATCTTCTCGGCGAGCTTCTTCTGCTCCTGCGCGTTCTGGTCGAGCTTCTTCTTCTGCTCGTCGGTCAACTGCTTGTCGGTCTTGCCGAGCGTCTCCTTGCCCAGTTCCTTGAGCTCCTTGGCGAGCTTGTTCTGGTCGTCCCGGATCTGCTCCATCTGCTGGATCATCTGGGACATGTCGCCGACCTCGGCCATCTTATCCATGGCCTTCTTGAGCTTGTCGGCGGCCTCCTGCTGGGCCTGCTGGGCCTTGTCCAGCGCCTGGTTGCGGTTCTCCTGCGCCTGCTTGGATTGCTGGGGGTCCTGCGGGTTGGACTTGGACTGGGCGGCCTCGTTCAGCTTATTGGCGGCCTCGGTCATCGGCTTCTCGGCGGCCTGGTCGAGCTGCTGCTTGGCCTCCTTCGCCACGTCGTTCAGCTGCTTGTCGGCGACCTTGTTCTCCTTCAGGAAGTCCTGGACCTCCTGCAGACGGTTGGAAATCGTCTTGGTCTGGTTGCTGACCGTCGACTGGCGGGCGGCGATCTCCTCGGCGGCCTTGCGCTGGCCCTTGTCCATCTCCGTCTTGTCTTTCGTGTCTTCCTTCAGATTGGCCGTCTCGGTCTGCGTGGTCGTCTGCCCGCGCTGGACGATGCCGGTCTGGGCGGCCAGCTGGCGGATCGTGTTGGCGACGACCGTCTTGGCCTCTTCGTCGGAGATGATGTTAACGCGCAGGCGCGACGAGTACTGGGGCGGGTGCACTTGGAGCGGCGACCCGGGGACTTCGAGCTTGAAGTTGTCGCGGACCTCGACGCAGTACTCGAGCACGTCGCCGGGCTTGAGGTCGCCGAGCGTCTTCTTCAGGTCCCAGTCGTAGTTCAGCCGGTAGCGCTGGCGCTGGCCGTCGCCGTCGATCTTGCTCCAGTTCTTGAGGTCGATCTCCCACCGCTTGCGGTTGGCGGGGGCGGCGGGGTCGGCATTTTCGAACGGCTTACCGTCCGGGCCCGTGACCGGGGCGGACGCGATGCGGTCGACGATCAGGCGGAGCGAGTCGACGCCGAAATCGTCCTCGGCCAGGACCTGCAGGGGCAGGTAGGCGCCGGGCGTGCGCTCGACGTTCTTCTTTGGGGACTCGATCTGGACGCCCGGGAGTTGGTCGGGCTTGACGATGATCTCGTACTCCTCGAGGCCGGGGTTGGAGAACCCGTCGGCGTCGCGGGCGATGACGCGGAAGCGGAAGTTGTCGCGGGCGGTGAAGGCGGCGTGGGCGGCGCGCGGGGTGGGCCGCGACCACTCGAACGTCGGCTGCACCGGGGCCGCGGGCGCGGGCTTGGACTTATCGACCACGAGGGCGGAGGGGTCGACGGGGGCGGAGACGGGGATGATCTGGACGGCCGTGTTCGGGTCGAGGTCCTTGTTGAAGCCGAGCTGCAGCTCGACGCCGGAGTGGGTGACCATGTACGCCGGCCCGGTGCCCATGTTCTGGGTGATCGGGGGCATGTTGGCGTAGGCGGGCGGGCGGACGACGGCCTCGACGCGGGCGATCGCCAGGCGCGGGACGACCTGGACGGTCTTGGCCTCGGTCTCGTCGTCCTCGGCGGACATCCAGACCTTGAGGCTGTCGCCGCGGGCGTCGAGCGACGCGACGTAGGTGCCGTCGGCGCCGCGGTTCATGTATTCCTTCTGCACCGGGCCGTTGTCGTACTGGTAGTAGACCAGGGCCTTGCGGTCGGCCTTGTCGCCCTTCTTGAGCTTCATGGAGACTTCGACGCGCTGGCCGACCGGGACGCGCTGGGGCAGCGGGGCGGCGTTGATCAGGACCTTCTTGTCCCACTTGGCCCCGCCGAACGGGGAGAACAGGCGGGAGAGCGCGGTCGAGAACTGGGGCATGAGGAACGACGCGGCGACCAGGAGCAGGACGGCGGCGGTGGCGGACGAGAGTGAGACCCAGACGGGCTTGTAGACCAGGGCGCGGGAGAGGTCGACCTTGCGCACCAGCTCGGTCGCCTGGGTGATCGTCTGCTGCTTCATGAACGACGACCCGGGGACCGAGGCGTCGGCGAAGTTGACGGTCGAGCGGAGGCGGTCGTCGAACTCGGGGAAGACGGACTCGATGTGGCCGGCGACGTCGGACAGCGAGAGCTTGGCGACGAGCGGGCGGATCACGTACTTGGCGATCGTGTAGACGAACGCCCCCGCCAGCGCCAGCAACAGGAGCAGGCGGAAGCCCGCGGCCAGGTTAATGTTAAGGAGATAGCCGACGAGGAAGTCGACCGCGACGCTGGCCAGGAGCAGGCCGATCGCCGTCGCCAGCACGACCCCGACGCCGAACGCGACGGAGAGGAACTTGGCCTTGCGGCGGACGGCGTTGAGGGAGTCGATCAGGAAGGTGGGGGGCATGGGGAAGCTCCTTCACGCGGGGCTCAGGGACGCCAAGGCGACCCTGCGGACCGGTCGGGGGCACCGGTCGATTTCGACGTTCGCACCAGGAACTTGATGCGCGGCGGTCAGTCTTGTTACACGGCCCGGGCGTCGATGTTCGGGCGTCGGATGGTAGGTCGGGGTTCCCGGGAAAGGCTCGACCCGCGATCCACGCCGAACAACGTACCCCTGACGGTAATCGTCACAACATTCCGTACGTCTTTCTAAGGACCCACTCGCCGGTCAAAAGTAGCACGAAGATCCAGAGGGCCCGGTCTTTATTCCATAGCGGCTCGGAGACGTCGACGGGGATCTGTTTGGCGGCCGACAGGATCATCGGGGGGAGCTCGGCGGGGGCCTTTTCCAGCTCGACGGCCGCGCCGTTGGTCTCGGCGGCGAGGCGGGTCATCAGGGTGCGGTCGACCTGGGGCTGGTTGAACTCCAATTTCGGCTCGCTGACCGTGATCGGGATCTCCATGGCGGCCACCCCGCTGGTGATCGGGGGGAGCTTGGCCGTGAACTTGCCGGTGCGGTCGGCGGTGTAGGAGGCGATGTAGTAGTCGACCTGGCCTTCCTGCTTGACGAGCATTTCCTTCTGGGGGACGGCGTTGGGCTCGTCGGACTTGACGATTTCGACGGGGATCTGGTCGGGAAGTTGCGTGAGCAGTTGGGGGTCGAGGACGCGGAGGGACAGGCGGACCTGCTCGAACTGGTCGTACGCCGGGCGGTTGGAGCCGAAGGTGAGCTTGCGCTGGCCGAGCTTTTTGGAGCGGGCGAGGTAGCGGAACTGCTGGATCCAGTAGGTGTCGAAGACGGACTCGCCGGTGTAGAAGCGCCAGCGCCAGGTGTCGTCGACGCCGGAGAAGAGGGTTCGGCCGGCGCCGTAGCGGCCCAGGACGAGGATGGGGGTTCGCTTGCCGTCGGGGCCGACGTGCCCGGGGTGCTGGGCGTAGGTCTCCCCGACGCCGGGCTTGACCTGCACGCCCTTGCAGAACCAGAAGAGCGGCTCCATCTCGTCCTTGATGAACTTGGCGGTGCGGGCCTTGTCCTCGAAGAAGCGGAAGACGGAGGACTCGAGGCCGTCCTTGGTGAGCTCGGGCCGCCAGCCGTCGGGGATGGACTCCTTGCGCGAGTCTTCGACGCGGTTGATGAAGACGGGGAGGAGGTCTTCGATCGCGGTGTTCTTGTAGGCGACGGGGGCGTGCTTGGGGCCCGAGATCAGGCCGAACCCGCCGCCGCGCTTGGAGACGAAGTCCTTGATGAGCTGGAGCTGTGCGTCGGTGAACTGGCGCGGGTCGACGTCGCCGAAGATGACCACGTCGTACTTGAGGATCTCCTCGATCGACTCGGGGAAGCGCTTGATGGGGCCGGGGAACCCGTCCGGCGTGGGCGGGTCGCCCTCCTGGGCGAAGGTGGGGTCGGCGCTGGTCAGGAGGCACGAGATGTTGACCGTGACGTCGCGGATCATCTCGTTCTTGATGTAGCGGTACTCCCAGCGCGGGTAGCCGTCGACGTAGAGGACGTTGAGCTTGGCGTCGAGGACGGCGACCTGGACGGAGCGGTTGTTGTTCTCGTCGTCGAGCTCGCCGGGCTCCTTCGAAAGTACAACGTCGATGTCGACCGTGTCGACGCGGTCGGGCTTCCACTGGAGCTCGACCTCCTGCGGCTTGTCCGGATCGATCGTGACTTCCTTCTCGACCGGCTTTCCGTCGGCCCGGCGGAGCGGGATCTTGGTCTTGGCGTTGATCGCGGTGAGCTTGACCCGGTGGCCGGGCGGGTAGCCGGTGCCGCGGATCGTCGTCTTGATGTTGACGATGTCACCCTCGAAGGCGGCGTCCTGGACGTTGACCGAGTCGATCGCCAAATCGCGCGGGGCCTTGTCGGAGCCGACGATCACGGGATAGATCTTGTGCCCGAAGTTCTTCAGGATGGCGATCTGCTCGGGGATCATCTCCTTGGGGGTGGAGCGGCCGTCGGTGATCATGACGACGCCGGCGAGGCGCTGGCCCTGGAGGTCTTCGACGACGGTGCGGAGTGAGGCGAGGACCTGGGTGCCCTTGCCCTCGGCCTTGAGGGCGGCCAGGGCCTGTAGGGCGGGGCCGTAGAGCGCGGCGGGGGCGACCTTGGGGTCGGTCGCGGTGCCGGTGGCGGCGGCGTCGTCCTTTTTCGTCTCGTCCTTCGCCGCCGCGGCCTGCGAGGCGACGGGGGCGGCGTTCTGGCTGAACTTGTAGAACCGGAGCGTGTGCGTCTTGCCGAGGTCTGCGAGGAACTTGTTCTGGTCGGCCGTCAGGACGGCGCGGACGGCGTCGAGGCGGGTGATCGGCTCTGCGCCGGCGACCGCGCCGCCGGCGGGCGGGACGTCCTTCACGCGCATCGAGATGCTGTCGTCGATCATGACCGCGAGCACGCTGGGCTCCTCGCGGCTCTGGCTGATGGTGAACACCGGCATGTTCAGCAGGAACAGCAGGAACCCGAGGACGAGCAGGCGGACGGTGGCGAGCGAGATGCGGACGGCCTTGGCCCGGCCCTCGCGGCGGTAGACGTACACGACCAGCGCGAGGATCAACCCGACGAGCACGAAGTTCCAGAGCTGGACGGCGTACGGGCCGATGCCCATCCTGGTCATCAGCTCGTTGAGCCCCTCCTGCCCGGGCCAGCGCGGGTTGTACTGGATGTGGAAGTCGCCTTCCTGGTTGAGGAAGCCGCGGTCCAGTCCGAAGAGCCACTCGAGGATGCGGTTCATGTGGGGGATTCTGTTTCGGAGTCAGTGTCGAAGGGGTCGGACGTCGGCGTCGGCAGTCGCTAAGCCGCAAGTGGCGGGGTCGGCGGCGCGCTCGTGCGGGTCGACCCGAAGAGGACCTGTACCAGCACGGCGATGATCGCGATCGGGATGAACACCCACCACGCGTACCAGGTGCCGCCGGACGCGCCGACGATCGTGAAGACGGCGAGGGCGCCGACGCCGATAAGCGCCAGGCGGCCGGCGATCGGCATGGCGCGGCGTTCGAACCCGCCGGCGGCGCGGTCGGCGCCGGCGAGGCCCGGGTGGTGGGCCGTCCCGCGCTTGTGGTGCCCGAACCGCATCGCCAGGTAGCACTCGATCCCGGCCAGGACGAACACGATCGCCATGACGGTCCACGAGAGTTCGTTGCCCGTGTCGGCCTTGAGGCCGGCGAGGCTGACCGTCTCCTCGACGAACGTGAGCTCGATGTCGCCCAGGGCTTTGCGGATCGACTCGGCGGGGATGACGCGGACGTCGGCCTCGTTGTCGGGCGGGTTGACGGCGACGGGAAACGTGCGGTTGCCGGTCGCGGTCTTGAGCGTGTACAGGCCGGGCTTGGAGAGGACCTTGCTGGAGCGGTAGGTCGTGACGCCCTCCTTGGAGGTGACGGCCTCGGTCGCGAAGGTCTGGTTGCCGTCGGTGAGTTCGGGCGGGGCGGTGAGGGCGAGGACCTGCGGGACCTCGAGGTAGTCGCCGACGGTCAGGTTCATCCACCGGTCGCCCGCGCCGACGGAGCCGGCGAGGAGCTCGTGCATGAGCGTGACGTACGCGGGCTTGGGCGGGAGCGCGTTCCACTCGGCGTTGGCGGTGGTCGAGAAGAAGATGACGCGCCCGCGGCCGAGGGTGTGGACGGTGATGGCCGGGTCCTTGGTCTCCTTGTACTCCAGGACGCGCTCGGCGGTGGAGTTGGCGGGGAGCTCGATCTGCCAATACGACCAGACCTGGGCGGTGTCGAGGCCGGACTTCTCCTGGTTCTTGAACTCGCGGACGAAGGGGTGGGGATTGCCGGTGTAGTCGAACGCGAAGTGGTACGCGGCATCGTTGGACGTGCGGGTCTTGATCAGCTGGCCGGGGAGCAGGCCGGCCTTGCCGAGGTGTTCGTTGTAGCTGTCGGCGTTGACGCCGGGCCCGGCGAAGATGATCAGCCCGCCGCCGGCGTCGACGAACCGGCGGAGTTGGTCGGCCTGGCGGGCGCTGACCTGCCCGACGTTGGTCAGGAGGACGGCGCGGTAGTTCTCGAGCTTCTTGCTGGCGAGCTCGATCTCGCCGACGGGGGGCTCGGGGGCGATGTAGGACTTGGTCTTCTTGTTGGAGGCGCGGCCGTCGGCGTCGCCCTCGTCGGGGGGGGAGAGGGCGAGCTCGAGGAACGAGCCGGAGCCCTGGAGCGCGCCGACGCCGCGCTCGCCCTCGACGATCAGGACGCGCATCTCGGAGACGACGTCGATCACGCGGTTGCGGACGTTGTCGATCGGGAGGCGGTCCTCGCCGGTGAGCGAGACGGAAATGACTTGCGGGCCGCCCGTCTTCATGCCGTTGGGCGGGGTGACGGTCGGGCGGGACTCGGCGTCGAGCTTGATCCGGCGGGCGAGGCCCTCGGGGACGTTGTTGACCTTCCACTGGAGGACGGGCTCGGGCCCGGTGCCGTAGCCTTCGAGCTGCGCGTTGAACGTGGCGGAGTAGTTGGTTGTGACGAGGTTCGACGCGGAGTTGATCCCGAGCACGGCCTGGTTCCACTGTCCGGGCTTGCCGAGCGAGTGGACGGGGAACTTGCCGAAGACGGCGGCGAGGCGCGGGCCGACCTCCTTGAGCGCCTGGGCGACCTGGGGGGCCTCGAAGGCGGACTTGGTGCCATCGGTGAATACGTGCAGATGCTTGCGGGCCAGGCCCTTCTCTTCCTCGGCGACGCGGAGCGCGAGTTGGAAGGCGCCGTTCATGTCGGTGCCGGCGTACGTCTGCTCGATGCGGTCGATCGCGGCGCGGGCCTGCTGGAGGTCGTACGTCGGGCGGGGCGTGACGGCGTGCGGGTCGGTGGGGCGGTCGCGGTCGACGGGGGCCGACGCGGTGATGATCATCACGGCCTCGTTGCCCGAGGCCATCGTGTCGATCAGCTTCTTGGCGGTCAGCTTGGCCTGGTCGAGGTGGGTCTTGGCGTCGGCGCGCCCGCCGGGCTCGTAGGCCATCGAGTAGGAATTGTCGACGACGATCACGTGGAGGGCGGACTGTCGGCCTCCGAGGGCGGCGACGGTCGCGTTCTCGCACCCCATCGGGCGGGCCAGCGCCATGGCCATCAGGAAGATGAGCAGGCAGCGGACGGCCAGCAGGAGCCAGTGCTCGAACTTGAGCTTGCGGCGGTTCTTCCGCATGGCCTGGAGGAGGTACTCCATGGCGGCCCACCGGACGACGCGGAAGCGGCGGCGGTTGAGGATGTGGATGATGATCGGGATCGACGCGAGCGCCGCCCCGGCGCCGACGAACCACGGGTTGACGAACCAGGCGGCGAGGATGAGCGAGGCGATCGTCATGAGGGGAACTTCAGAGGTCAGAGATCAGAAGTCAGAGCTCAGGCGCGACGAGAGGCGTGGCGCTCACTTGATCGACGCGGCGCGGGTGGCGAGGTAGGCGCTGAGGGCGACGTCGAGGGGTTCGCCGGTGTTCATGCGGTTGTAGTCGATGTTCATCCCGCGGCACATCTTCTTGAGCTGCTCGGAGAACTCGGCGAGCTGCTGGAGGTAGCCGTCGCGCAGGGCCTGAGGCTCGGTCAGGAGCTCGCCCATCTCCTCCATGCCCTTGAAGAGCGTCACGTCCTCGAACGTGAAGTCGATCTCCATCGGGTCGAGGATGTGGAAGGCCATGATCTCGTGCCGCTTGTACCGCAGGTGGCGCAGGCCCTTCTTGATCGATTCGATGTCGTCGAAGAAGTCGGACAGCAGGACGATCAGGGAGCGGTGGTGGAGCTTCTCGGCGAGCTGGTCGAGGATCTTCCCGGTGTTGGTCTTCTTGAGCCGGGGGATCATCGTCAGCTCGTGGGTGATGATCTTCCACTGGCTGGCCGCGTTGGACGGCTTGAAGTACTTCTTGAGGTCCGAGTCGAACACGGCAAGGCCGGCCGAGTCCTGCTGCTGGATCATCATGTAGGACAGGGAGGCGGCGATGGCGGTGGCGTGGTCGTACTTGGACCACGCGAGCCCGTCGCCGGCGTCGATCGACGAGTACCCCATGGACTCGGACGCGTCGACGACGCAGATCAGGTGGAGGTTGGTCTCCTCGAGGTACTGCTTGAGGTAGATCTTGTCGTTTCGGCCGAAGACCTTCCAGTCGACGTGGCGGATGTCGTCGCCGGAGACGTAGGGGCGGTGCTGGGCGAACTCGACGGAGATGCCCTGGTAGGGCGACCGGTGCATGCCGGTCATGACGCCCTCGACGATGGAGCGGGCGCGGAGGTCGAGGCCGCTGATCCGGGCGAGGGTGCGCGGGTCGAGGTACTTACGGTATTCGGCGGCGTGGGGGAGTTCGGGCATGGGGGGGAGGAGGCAGAGGTCAGGGGTCAGGAGCCAGCGATCGCTCCCGCGCGGGCCGCGTCACTTTAGTGTGACGGCCCGCGCGGCGCACAAGAGTTGGAGCGTGGCCACTTCTCGCACGGAAACGAATCTTGGCCCGCCGTCCGTCAGTCACCAGAACTCCCGCCAGACTCACGCTCCGCGGGAATCATTCTGGTGCTGCCGATCGACGTGATCTGCTTAAGGTAGATCCACTCGAATTTGCCGTCGGGCAGCGCGAATACGATGCTCGTGCTCCGGCCGCGCGGCAGGAGCAGGAAGTCTCGGTTTACGACCTCGAATGACCGCGCGTCGGCCCGGTGAATCGTAAACGGTTCGAACGGGTTTCTCAGCAGCAGTTGCCGGATCTCATCGACTGACATGTGCGGTACCTTACGCCGTCTTCGTCTCCTCGCGCAACACTTTCGCCGTCGACGCGTCGAGGTCGTCGTACTGCTGGCGGGGGATGTGGTCGATCAGGCGGCGGATGATCTCGTCGCTCCGGATGCCCTCGGCCTCGGCGTTGAAGTTGGTCACGATGCGGTGCCGCAGGACCGGCGAGGCGACCTGCCGGATGTCTTCCGTGCTGACGTGGTACCGGCCCTTGAGCAGCGCGCGGGCCTTGCCGGCGAGCACCAGGTTCTGGCTCGCCCGCGGGCCGGCGCCCCAGCCGACGAAGTCCTTCACGAACGGCGGGACGTTGCCTTCCGAGACGCGCGTCAGGCGCGTCAGCTGCAGCGCGTATCGGATCACGTGGTCGGCGATCGGCACCTTGCGGACCAGCTCCTGCAGGGCGATGACCTCTTCACCCGAGAGCACGTGCTCGAGCTCGACCTTCTTGCCGGCCGTCGTCAGGCGGACGATCTGGAACTCTTCTTCCTCGGTCGGGTAGCCGACGTTGACCTTGAACATGAACCGGTCGAGCTGGGCCTCGGGCAGCGGGTAGGTGCCTTCCTGCTCGATCGGGTTCTGAGTCGCGAGCACGAAGAACGGCTGGGGCAGGCGGTGCAGCTTGCCGCCGGCGGTGACCTGGTGCTCCTGCATGGCCTCGAGGAGCGCGGCCTGCGTCTTCGGGGGCGTGCGGTTGATTTCGTCGGCGAGGATGACGTTGGCGAAGATCGGCCCGCGGACGAACCGCATCGCGCGCCCGCCGGTCGTCTTGTCCTCTTCGATGACCTCCGTGCCGGTGATGTCCGACGGCATCAGGTCGGGCGTGAACTGGATGCGGTTGAACGACAGGCCCAGCGTCTTGGAGAGGGTGGAGATGAGCAGGGTTTTGGCGAGCCCCGGGACGCCCTCGAGCATGGCGTGGCCGCGGCAGAAGAGGGCGATCAGGAGCTCTTCGATCACGCGCTCCTGGCCGACGATGACCTTGCCGAGCTCGGCGCGCATGTTGTGGTAGCCGCGCTGGAGCTTCTCGATCGCGCCCGACTCTTCGGCCGAGAGGTTCGTGTTGACGGGCTGGACGAGCTGCATATTGGGGGTCTGCTCTGACATGAAACTCACTCTCTCCGAGGCGCGCCGCGGCAGGCGAGGCGCGGGGTTGTCAAAAGCGCGACGGGTTCGTCGCGCGCCGAAGCGACTCCAGTGACCGAGTGTCCTACGTGATCCGCGGCCCGCCGTTGACCGTACGACTGACGCGCCGGCCACCGGTTGCGGTAGCGGAGCGCCGGTCGTACCGTTGCCGGCGTAACCGGCGCGACGCGCGCGGGATACACTCACGGTTCACCCCAAAGATGCGCCGCCCCGGATAAAGTTGCACCGCCCGCCGGACACGTTTCGGCCACCCGATCGTAGCCCCTTTCCGCCATGCCCGAACTCCCCGAAGTCGAGACCGTTGTCAGAGGCTTGAAGCCCAAGGTGACCGGCCGCACGATCGGCCGCGTCGACCTTCGCCGTGCGGACATCGTGAGCCCGCCGGGCATTGACCTGGCCCCGCTGCTGGTCGGACGGAAGATCGCCGGCATCGAACGGCGGGCCAAGCGGATCGTGTTCACGCTTTCGGACGGCGCGAGGTTCTACATCCACCTCGGGATGACGGGCCAACTGACGGTGGACTCGCCGAGCGCCCCCGAAAAACCACACACGCACGTGGTGATCGACCTCACCGGCCGGCCCGCCGCGCAGATCCGCTTCCGCGACCCGCGCCGGTTCGGCGGGATTTTCTGGCTCGGTGCCAACGACGGCGGCGAGACGGGCCTCGGCCCCGAGCCACTCACGCTGTCGCAGGGCCGGTTCGTCATCCGCGTGCTCAACACGAAGCGCGCGGTCAAGGTCGCGCTGCTCGACCAGCGTCTGATCGCCGGCATCGGCAACATCTACGCCGACGAGGCCCTGTTCGACGCCGGCATCCACCCGCAGGCAATGACGAACGAGCTGAATGCGCGGCAAACCCGCGCCCTGCTCACGTCGATCAAGAAAGTGCTCCGCCGGGCGATCAAGCACCGGGGCAGCACGCTACGGGATTTCGTGGACGCCGACGGCGAATCCGGCGGCTATCGCTCCCGCCACAAGGTCTACGACCGCGCCGGCGAGCCCTGCCCGCGGTGCAAGGCGTGTGCGATCCAGCGGATCGTGCTCGGCGGACGGTCGACGTGCTTCTGCCCGACGTGCCAGAAGCGATAGGGAGCTTTCCGTTTAGCCGCGACCCGAGGGTAAGCGACAGCGCCGCCCGCAGGGGAGCGCGGCGAGCGGGAAAGAGCACCGGACACGGGTGTTGCCCTACCCATGCCACAAGATTCACTCGTCCGCGTCCGCCTTCTTGCCCGCCTTCTTCTTCCCCTTGGCGGTCGGTTTCACGTCCGCGTTCCTGGTCGGCATCGGCGCGTTCACCGACGCCCGCCACGCTTTCATCTTCTCGTGAAGCTCTTTCACCTTCTCCGGCTGCTTCGCCGCGAGGTTCTGCGTCTCGCCGATGTCCTCGCGCAAGTTGTATAGCTCGAGCCGGCCGTCCTCGAAGAACTCCATCAGCTTCCAATCGCCCGCCTGGATCGTGCCGACGGGCGTCGTCCGCCACGAGCCGGCACCCGCGCCGAGGTAGCCGGGAAAGTGCTGGTAGATCGCGTCGCGCGGCAGCGTCGCCTTCGGATCCTTGAACAGCGGCACCAAGCTGACGCCGTCGACGGGTTGCTTCTCCACGGGCTTCGCGCCCGCGAGTTCCACGAACGTCGGGAACAGGTCCACGTGGATCGTCGGAACGTCGCACGTCGTGCCCGCCGGCACAACGCCCGGCCAGCGCACGACCAGCGGGTCGCGAACGCCGCCCTCGTACAAACTGCCCTTGCCGCTGCGCAAGGGCGCATTGTCCGTCACGTCGCCGGCCTGTTTGACGCCCTCGCGGACGTACCCGCCGACGCCGCCGTTGTCGCTCGAGAAGATGACGACCGTGTTCTTGTCGAGGCCGAGTTCTTCGAGCGTTTTGGTGATGCGCCCGACGGATTCGTCGACGCTGTAGATCATCGCGGCGTACGTCGGGTCATTATGCCCGCCCACCCCCGCCTTCCCCTTGAACCGCTTGACCAGTTCCGGCTTGGCTTGGAACGGCGAGTGCACGCCGAAGTGCGGCAGGTACAGCAGGAACGGCCTGTCCTTGTTCCGCTTAATGAAGTCGACGCCTTTGTCGGTGAGCCAGTCCGCCAGATACGCGCCGGCCGGCACGTCGACCTTCGGCTGGGTGTTGAAGTTGAAGTGCTGGCCCATCGAGACGATCGCCTCGTCGAACCCGCGCTTCGACGGGTGATAGGCCCCCTGCTGCCCGAGGTGCCACTTGCCGAACAGGCCGGTCGCGTAGCCGGCGGCCTTGAGCTGCTGGGCGAAGGTCGCGTGCGCCAGCGGCAGCTGGTCGATGTTGTCCACGGGCCGGAGCGGCCGCGATTGCCAGTTGAAGCGGTCGATCGACCCGACGGTGTAGACGCCCGTGCGCGGGCCGTACTGCCCGGTCAACAGCGCCGCCCGCGTGGGCTGACAGTTCTGGCAGTTGTGATAGTTGGTGAACCGCACCCCCTGCCCGGCGAGCCGATCGATGTTGGGCGTCTCGTAGTACTTGCTGCCGTAGACGGCGGTGTCGGTGTAGCCGAGGTCGTCGGCGAGGATGAAGACGATGTTGGGCCGGGTCGCGGCGGGGGCGGACGGCGCGAGCATCCCGAACATGAGAACGGCGGCGGTGAGAGCCTTCATGATGCGGAAGTCTACCAGCAATCGTCGGGGCTCGACCATAATCGCGTGCCGCGCCTGTTTCTCCGGACACCGAAGAGCGCCGGGCAGATGACCTGCGTTGCCGCCGGAAGCCGCCGAGCCGACCGGACGTGCAATCGGACGAGAGATGAGGCATTCTCCGGTCGTGCGCGGCCTGATCCTCCCCCTCTGCGTCACCGCAATCGGGCTCGCCGCGACGCGGTCGGCCGCGGACGGCGCCCTTCCCGTCTTTACCGACGTGCGCGTCGAGAGCGTCGAGTGGCTCGTCGCAGTGTCGGACGCCGTCGCGGTCGTCGACGTGCGACGCGGCGAGTTCCGCCGACGCAATGACCAACTGATCGACGTGGTCGAAACGATTCGGGGCCCCGCCCCCGCGATCGGTTCGACCCTCGACGTGTACACCGCGATCGAACCCACGAGCGAGGAGGCCGAGCGGCTTGCGGGCTCCGTCGAACGATACCTCATCTTTTACGACCGCGACCGGCCGGGCGGGCGCCGCGCCAGCGCACACGCGATCCGCCTCTCGCCTCCGCGCCAGCCAACTACCTGGTCGATGTCCAACGCACCACTGCAGACGCCCGCGGACGCGATCGCGGCGGCCCGCGCGGCAGTCGCTTGGGAGCGGGACCACCCCACGACGACGCGGGCCGGCGCGCCGCATGCCGACGTCTTCGTCTCGCGGACCGAGCTCGCCGGCAGCGGGACGTCCGTCCTGCGGTTGCCGGTCGACGACCGCCTGCTCGACGCCGCCGACCGCTGGCTTTCCGCCGCCGACCCCGAAGCCTGGCGCAACGCCACGGAGGCGCTGCGCGCGCTCGGCACCCCCCCGGCCGTCGAGCGCCTGCGGGGCCTGCTGCGTGACAGCCGGTCGGTCGAGCGCGCCCCGAATGGCATTCCCCGCAAAGTTTTTCTCGTCCGTCAGTGGGCGTACGTGGCCCTGAGCGGTTTGGGCGTGTCCACCGACGCCCCGGCGTTCGAATCACCGGGCTTCGTCGGCCGACTGGTGCGCCACCGGCCATGGGATGCCGCGGTGGTCGCCGCCCTTTGCGCCGCCCCCGCCGTCGCCATGCGACTCCGGCGGCGCGGACGGCAGCAAGGCGGCGCGCGGCGGCGGCATTGGGTGGGCGCGCTGGCGACCGTCGCGACCGGGCCGTTCGCCGCCACGTGCTACGTTGCGGCCCGGCTGCTCGGCGACAGCTACTCAGTGCCCTATGCCGTCCTGATCTCGTCGCCGACGGGGCTTCATCGGCAGTTAGCGTGGGAGGACGGCCGGCTGACCGCCTCGACGCTCGAAGCGATCAAGGGATACCCGCCGGAAACGGACTGGTACCTCCCAGTTCGGTGGGCAGAACGGCCCGACCGGCGGACGGTCCGTCGCGTCGAGGCGACCGTGCTCGGGATCCGCACCCTGTCGGCCGAAACCGCGGAGGCGGGCAATCCGATGACGTGGCGCATCCGGGTGGTTTCCGTGCCGCTGTGGTACCCGGTCATCGCGACGGGCTTACCGCCGCTCATCTGGTGGGGCCGTGCGCTGAACCGCCACCGGCACGACCGCGCCCGCCTCCGGCATGGCCTCTGCCTCGCGTGCGGCTACGACCGCCAGGCGACCCCGGCGGACGCCCGGTGTCCGGAGTGCGGAACGTGGCCCACATCAGGTGCGCCGTCGGACGCGCCGAGCAAGC
>DATHXE010000544.1:0-11818 GCA_035459845.1 Tepidisphaeraceae bacterium
GCAGGTTCCGACTCGGGTAGCTGCCCGTCGGACCACTGACCGACAGGTTCACGTTCAATCCCCCGCCGCCGCGCGGCGGCACGACGTTCATCTGCCGGAGCGCCGCCAGCGCGCGACTCGCGGGTGCCTGCAGCGGCGCGAGCGCCGCGTCGCCCGCCACGCCTTCCAGGAACGCCGCCAGATCCCGTTGGCGCTCGACGTAGTAGTATGGTGCGGCGAGCGCCTGGACGCGGAGTCTGTCCCACGTCAACGCGGGCGACGACGCCGCCAGCGCCGCCCCCACCAAATCGTCCAGCGCCCGGTTCAGTCCCTGAACGTGCTGGGTCGCGAGAAGCGAGAGCGTCGGGGTAAACTCGTCTACCGAGGTCAGTTCGATCAGTCGCGCGCCCGCTTCGATCGCCGTCAACGCCGGGTTTGCCGCCAATTCGCCCAACCACCCGATCACGTTGCGCCTCATCCCCTTATCGTTAAACTTCAACTCGTCCTGCGACGCCAGCACCAGTTGCGCGACGCCTGCCAACTCGGTGAGCGTTTCGACCGTCTGGGGCGTACACGTGTCGAGCCAGAGCAGGTCGGCGGTCAGGCCAGCGGTCTCGAACGCACTACGGAAGTCGGCGGGCGACATCACCGAGGGCGCGACCAGTGGCACCCGCGGTTCGTCGGCAACCATCGCATATGATTCGGCGGCGTGCGACAGTACCACGACCGCGTACCGGCGGGCTGGCGCTACCGACTTTCCCCATCGCAAAAAGTCGGCCAACACGGCGGGATCGGCCATGTTCAACTCCACCTCGTCAGCGTCGGCCGACGTCACGCGCCGGCCGACGGGGAGCAGCGCGGTGCGGAAGGACTCGAATTCCGTCGACGGGTTGAAGGTGACCAACCCCCTGCGCGTGCCCGACCAATCGCCTCCGTGCAGGTCAGCCGCCGGGATGCTCCGTTGGTCGCCCGATCCGGCGGTCGACCGATCGACCTGGACGACCACGTTGATCGGC
Organism: Tepidisphaeraceae bacterium; assembly: GCA_035459845.1. GTDB lineage: Bacteria > Planctomycetota > Phycisphaerae > Tepidisphaerales > Tepidisphaeraceae > DASPKW01. Next base: position 996 of record DATHXE010000544.1, read on the forward strand.
TCGCCGTCCAGTCGGACGTATTCGAGTTTTCGTAGCGTGCCGGTGACGTCCAGTTCGACGTGAGGGGCGTGGCCCGTATCGTATTCCCCACTCATGTAAACGAGGATCGTCCACTCGTCTTCAGGCGTCAGTTCGACCAGGGGAGGCGGGGCGGTCGGCGCCGGGCTGGCGATCCCGCCCTCGGACCCGGCGAGGCCCACGGCCCCCTCGGCGCCCAGAGTCGTGCCGTATCCCCCATCGCCGCCTTGCCCCCCCGATCCGCCCGCGCCGGCAAGGCCGGCGACCGCCGCCCCCGAATCCCCGCCTCGTCCGCCCGAGCCGCCCGAGCCGCCGGGACCGCCCTGATTCGTGCCGCCTGTCCCGCCAGTTCCTCCGTAGCCGCCGTTCCCACCCCGTCCGCCGCTCCCTTCCAGGGTTGACGTCGTTGCAAACCGGCCGATCCGCGCGCTTCCCGGTGCCCCGCCCGCGCCGCCTGGTCCACCGTCGCCACCGCGGCCGCCGGTCGTCCCAGTCTCGGGAGCGTTGGTCGTCGCCCCTGGCCCGCCCCAGCCACCCGTACCCCCCGCCCCGCCCTGGCCGCCGTCGAGCTTCCATCCGCTAGTGGAATTGGGGTACTCGCTGGCAACGCTCACTCCGGCCCCGCGCCCGCCCGCGCCGCCGCTAGTCCCGGGACCCCCGTTCAGGTTCGTACCCGAGCCGTTATTGTTCCAGCTGAGACCCGATTCACCGTCGCCGCCGGCCCCGCCCCGCCCGTCGAATACGATCGACATCGACAACGGCCCCGCGGTCGAGACCGAGCCCGCGTCGCCCCCGCGCCCGCCGCTAGTGGCGGGTTGCGTGGCCCGACTCCCCGCCCCGCCGCGCACGTTCGCATTCAGGGAGTAGACCTCGTCGTTGTTGGCCACGACGCTCACGCTGCCGCCGTTACCCCCGTTGCCGCCCAATGCGCCGGCGCCTCCGAGCGCCTTCGCCAGCACCCCGACCTGCCCGTTGGCAGTCGTGTGAAATGAGAACGACCCGCCACGCAGTCCCTGACCGTCGGCCCCGGTTTTTGTGCCGCCGTCGGAGCCGGCTTGCAGGTCTACGATGGCGGCGTAGGCGGCGGCCGTCGTGACAGTGCCGATCGGCGCGGGCAACGTGATCGTCGACAGCACGTACTGCGACGCCAGATGGGGCCATTCATGGGCGGGCGCGCTCCCCTTGCCCACGCCTAACCGGAGCGGTTGCCCGGCGTATACGGTCAGGCTCGGCGCTTCCCCGTTCACCTGAGTCCCGACGATTTTCGTCGGCGCAAACACGTATTGCGTTCGGATCGTCACGTGTCCCGAGATCCGAAGCTCCAAAGTCCCACCTGTCGGCGGTGGCGCGACCTGAACATACTCGTACTCACCCCCGGTAAACGCCATCGACGTGTCGAGGATCCCCAACTGCCCGTTTCCGACCCGGACGTTCTCTCCGCCCCCAACGTAGATCGAGCCGGCGTTGCCGCCTGACCGCGGCGTTGTGGTGGGTGACGCGCTCGTCGCCGCCGTTCCGCTCACGTCGACGTTCGCGTACACCGAGTACGGGCTCGCGAACCCGGACAGCAGGTATCGCGGCTCGACCGCCTCCAAGTGCGACTGGCCCGATCGTGAGGTCGTGACCCACACCTCGCTTGTCGCGCTGTGACGTGCCTGCGCAGATATCGGCACGCGCCGCATCCCTTGAGCTGTTGTCGGCATAGTGGGCACCGGAAGTGGCGGTCGCCGGGGATGCTACCGGGCTCAATTGCAGAATGCGAGCGCCATTGCCGCTCCATTCGCCGTCCTGAGCGTGTCCGAAACGAAGTCCGGCCACCCGCGCAATCGAGCGCGGGTGGCCGGACGCATTTCTCATCGCATCGACGGATCGGCGATGACGTACCTTACTTCGCCATCTCCGCCGCTTTCGCCCGCACTTCCTCGATGTCGCCGACGTACAGGAAGGCCTGCTCCGGCAGGTCGTCCGCGCGGCCGTCGCAGATCTGGTCGAAGCTGCGGAGGCTGTCCGCCAGCTTCACGTACACGCCCTTCTTGCCCGTGAACTGCTCGGCGACGATGAACGGCTGGCTGAAGAACCGCTCGAGCTTACGCGCGCGGCTGACGATCAGCTTGTCCTCTTCCGAGAGCTCGTCCACGCCCAGGATGGCGATGATGTCCTGCAGGTCGCGGTAGCGCTGGAGCATCGTCTGCACCTTGCGGGCGATGCGGGCGTGCTCCTCGCCGACGATGTCGGCGCTCAGGGCGCGGCTCGCCGAGGCGAGCGGGTCCACCGCCGGGTAGATGCCCTTGGAGGCGATCGACCGCTCGAGGTAGATGAACGCGTCGAGGTGGGCGAACGCGTTGGCGGGGGCCGGGTCGGTCGGGTCGTCCGCCGGGACGTACACGGCCTGCACGCTCGTGATCGCGCCGTTCTTCGTGCTGGTGATCCGCTCCTGCAGCTCGCCCATTTCCGTCGCGAGGGTCGGCTGGTAGCCGACGGCGCTGGGCATGCGGCCCAGGAGCGCCGACACCTCGGAACCGGCCTGCGTGAACCGGAAGATGTTGTCGATGAACAGCAGCGTGTCGGCGCCGGACTCGTCGCGGAAATACTCGGCCATGGTGAGGGCCGACAGGGCGACGCGGAGGCGCGCACCGGGCGGCTCGTTCATCTGCCCGAACACCATGACGGTCTGGTCGATGACGTGCTTGCCGGTCTTGCCGATCTCGGCCTCCTGCATTTCCAGCCAGAGGTCGGTGCCCTCGCGGGTGCGCTCGCCGACGCCGGCGAACACCGAGTACCCGCCGTGCTGCTGCGCGATGCGGGCGATGAGTTCCTGGATGACGACCGTCTTGCCCAGCCCGGCCCCGCCGAACAGGCCGGCCTTACCGCCGCGGATGAACGGGGTGAGCAGGTCGATGACCTTGATGCCGGTCTCGAAGACCTCGGCCTTGGGGGAGAGGTCGACGAAGTCGGGCGGCTCGCGGTGGATCGGGCGCCACGCGGCCGCGTTGATCGGGCCCCGGTTGTCGATCGGCTCGCCGAGCAGGTTGAAGACGCGGCCGAGCGTCTCCTTGCCGACCGGCACCGACACCGGCGCGCCGGTGTCGGCGACGTCGATCCCGCGGCGCAGGCCGTCGGTCGACCCCAGCGCGACGGCGCGGACCTTCCCGCCCCCGAGGTGGCTGGCGACCTCGCCGGTCAGCTTCATGCCGTTCGAGTCGATCTTGAGCGCGTTGTAGATCTTGGGGAGTTGGTCTTCGGGAAACTCGGCGTCGAACGTGGAGCCGATGACCTGCGTGATCTTTCCGACGGCTGGCATGGCACTGTCCTCGGTTGGTCGCGACCCGCGCGCCCGGCGGCGCGGCGGGCGGAATCGTCAGTCAAAAATGCGTCTTCAGCACGGCCCGCAAACGCGCGGTTCGGGCGCACCGCGCCCGCGCGTCCCCGGGGGCGTGAGATTGTATGAATCCTTCACAATGTGGCAAGGCGAGGCCCGCGCCACGCCACCCGGCGCTTTGTCGCACCCGCGCGCGGCGATACAACCCGCACGCCCGGTCACGCCCCTCACAGCCCGCCCCTTCATGCACCCGATTCGATGCAACAACGCCGACTGCAGCGAATACGCAGCTTTGTCGGGACGCGCGCCCGTTGGGTGCAAAAATCTCCTTCGCCCGCGTCGGTCGGAAGATTATGATCCCGCCGTGATTCTGCCGCGGCCCGTTTCGCCGTGGTGGCCCCGAGTCGCGCCGCCCGTTTAGATTGGTGCCGACAGCATGACCCAAGCCCCCACCGCCAAGGACACCGTGCTCGCGTTCGTCGATCGCATCAACGCGCACGACGTCGACGGGATCCTCGCCCTCATGGACGACAGCTACCGGTTCGTCGATTCGGCCGGCGACACGTTCCGCGGCCGCGACTTCATGCGCGCCACGTGGGCCGCCCACTTCGAGCAGTACCCCGACTACCACGTGCTCGTCCACCGCGCCCTCCAGGACGAGGACGCCGTCGCCCTGTTCGGCGTCGCGTCCGGCACCCTCAACCAGGCCGGCGAACTGTGGGAGGAGAACCACTGGGAAGTGCCCGCGGCGTTCCTCGGCGTCGCCGCCAACGGGCGCATGCTCCTCTGGCAGGTCTTCTCCGACACGGCCATGGTCCACGACCTGGTGCAGGCCAACGAGTCGCGGTAGTCGTGCGCGCGCCGGACTTCCGCGGCTCCCGTCGCTTTTTTAGCGCCTGCCTCCTAATCTACGCCCACCGATCTGGAGGACCCCTCATGCGCCGTAGCCCGTTCGCCCTGCTCGCCCTGACCTTCGCCGCGCTCGCCGCCACCGGTTGCGGCACCGGCGTCACCGAGACCGGCTACGCGCCGCACCGGCTGGGCATGTCCGACGGCCAGCGGAAGGCGCTCTACGCCCCCAAGTACAGCCCCGAGGCCGCCCAGGCCGCCGCCGAAGCCGAGCAGACCACCAAGGCCCGCAAGCCCGGCGGGTTCCTGCAATAAAAAGAACAAGCCGGGATAGACTGCACGGGCTTCGCCCGAATTGCCCCCCCCCCCGATCCGATTATCGGACGCGCCGCGCCCCCGCAGAGGCGATCTGCATTCACCGCTGGAATTGCCGAACACTCCCGCCCTACGATACTCCTGCGTGAGTCACCTCTTCGGCCACCCCCGACCGATCACATCCTCGTGTCGGGACTGGCGCGCGGGCCCGCCCCGCTGATTGTTGCACCCGGCATGTCCGGCAACCCCATCCATCCCGAGCAGTTCGTCGCGGCCGTCAAGCCGCTGCTCGAACGTCAGGACCTGCCCGGCCTGCTCGACACCCTCAAGTCGCGCTGGACCGCCGAGCAGATCGTCTCCCTCCTCAAGTCGCCCCACCGTGACGCCCGCAAGGTCGCCGCCCTCTCGCTCGGCCTCGTCGGCGGCAAGTGCTGCTGCGCCCCGCTCACCGAGCAACTCCACGACGCCGACCCCGTCGTCCACGGCATGGCCGAGCACGCGCTGTGGTCCATCTGGTTCCGCAGCGGCGCAGAAAAGGCCAACTGCCACCTCGCCAAGGGCGCCAAGGCGATGGACGCGAAGGACTACCACGCCGCGCTCGAGCACTTCAGCAAGGCGATCGAGATCGACCCGTCGTTCGCCGAGGCCTACAACCAGCGCGGCATCGCCCACTACCTGCTGGAGCACTACGACGAGTCCGTCGCCGACTGTCAGAAGACGGTCGACCTCATGCCGTGCCACTTCGGCGCCTGGGCCGGCCTGGGCCACTGCCACGCCCACGAGGGCCGCCTCCCGACCGCCCTCGACTGCTACCGCAAGGCCCTCTCGATCAACCCCCACCTCGAGTGCCTCGACGAGGCCTGTGAAGAGCTCAAAAAGCAGATCGTCCACGCGGACGAGCCCACCTCCGACCGCGACTGAGATCCCGCCGCGCGAACATCGACAGCGGCGCTCCTTTCCCCCCTTTAGACGCCGGGCTTGCCCAGCGCGTCACACAGCGCCCGCTCCCCCAGTCCGCAACCGACCCGCGCGTCACTCCCCCTTCGGCGCCAACTCCACCTTCGCCGCGCTCAACACCCGGTCCAACGTCGCCTGCGGCGTCCGGGTCGTCAGCGCCTGCGCCGTCACCTTCCCGCCCTCCCACACCTGCATCGACATGCACTCGAAGCAGATCACCAGGTCGACCGTCCGCCCCGCGACCGTCGCGCGCAGGCCGTGCCGCGGGTTGAAGCACCCGGCGACCATCCCGTCGTTCTCGGAGATCCCCGCCCGCAGCGCCGCCAGCACGGCCGCCTTGTCGCCGCCCTTCACCGTCGTCCGCCCGAGCACCCGCCACCCGTGGAAATGACCCTCGGGCTGCTCCTTCAGGTGCTCCGGGCTGATGGAGATCAGCTCGATCTCGTCGGCCTTCGTCAGCAGCGCGTCCACGTCCGCCGGGAGCGGCTTGGCGCCGGGACCGGCACACGCGAGTTGGGCGGAGAAAAGGCAAGCGACCAAAGGCAGCAAGGCGCGGGACATGGCAGGCTCCTTTGCGAGGACGTCGGGTGCTCGACCGCGTATACAGTGCGCCGGATCCTCCCCGCGTTCAAAAGCAGAACAAGCCGGGGCAGAGCGTACGGGCTTCGCCCGAAGCGCCGCCCCGGATCCGGGCGCGCGACACCCGCGCCCCTCCGCCTCCGTCCCGCGACAAGTCGCTGGGCTCCCGCTTTGTCATCGCTGTCCGTTACTTCTGCTCGGGGCGGATTTCGGTCGCCAGGTATCGCAGGTACCGCGACTTCATCCACCGGATGCCGATCAAGTCGATGAACGCCCGCAGCGCGCGGTTGCCGAACCCGTACTTGGCCGTCCCGGCGAACCGGTGCGAGTGCTTGACCGGCGTCTCGAGCACCTTGTACCCGCGCATCTTCACCAGCGTTGGGAAGAACCGGTGGGCCCCGTTGAACAGGCGCAGGCCCTTGATCGCGTACGCGCGGTAGAGCTTGAGCGAGCTGGCCGAGTCGTTCACCGTCTCCTGGCTGATCCAGTTGCGGATGCGGTTGGCCTGCCGACTCTGCCACCGGCGGAAGCGCGTGTCCTGCCGGTCCTTCCGCCACCCGGTGATCATGTCGACGCCGTGCTCGTCGAGCATCGGGAGCAGGCGGGGGATCTCCTCCGGGTCGTTCTGCAAATCGGCGTCGATGGTGGCGATGACCTGCCCGCGGGCGGCCTCGAACCCGGCCTCGAACGCGGCCGACTGCCCGCCGTTCTTCGCCATCCGGAACACGCGGAGCCACGGCAGGCGGGCCATGCCCTCGGCCAAGAGTCTCGGCGTGCTGTCGGTGCTGCCGTCGTCGACGATCACGACCTCGAAGGGCCGGCCGATGACCGCCAGGGAGGACTCGAGCCGCTTGAACAACTCGGGGACGACCTCCTCTTCGTTGTAGCACGGGATGACGACCGAGACGTACGGCTCGGCCGGCGCGCCGGGCGCGGGCGGGGCGGTGACGACCTCGCGGTCGCGGACGGACAGCGGCGCGGTGGCGGCGGGCGGGGTGGCGGTTGCGTTCAAGACCGATTCCATGGCTTGGGGGGTGAGGTTACACGCGCGGCGCGCGAGATGAAATGCGACGACGCCCAGGGCGGCGGCGGCGAGGACGTCGGACACGTGGTGCGAGTTCTGGGCGACCCGCTGGAACGCCACCCCGATCGCCATCCCCCACCACGCCGGCGACCACCGCGGCGACACGTACGACAGCGCGCACGCGGTGGCGACCGCCAGTGCCGCGTCACCGGATGGGAGCGACAAGTTCCGCTGGACGAAGAACCCGTGCAGGCCGTCGGCGAACGGGTTGAAGTCGAAGTGCGGGTGGCCGTTGGACGGGCGCTCGCGCCCGGTCAGCCACTTCAGCACCGTGTTGGCGACCGTCAGCGCACCCGCCAAGAGGACCAGGGTTGCGCCGCGCCCGCCGGCACGCGCGCAGAGGAGGACGCCGATCGCGATCAGAATCGTGCAGGCGTAATTCCCGGGCCAGAGAAACGGGAGGTTCCGTCGGAACCACGAGAAGTGCTCGGCGGCGTGTTCCCACCCGCTGGCATACATCCAGTGGGCGACGGGGCCGTCGACCGTGAAGGCCGCGACGACGGCGAGCATGACGAGCGCACCGGTCGCGACCCAGCACAGCGGCGGACACGCGCGCGGGCGCGCGGCGGGCGACAGGGCGACGGTCGGCACGAGTTCGACGGCGGACAACGACATCGGCCTGAATCTTACGAGGACAAGAAACGGTTCCAAGCCCGAGCCTGGAAACTTGCGCGACCTTCACGGGCCCGCTCATCGATTACTGCTCGGTACACTCAATCTCAGCGACCGCGCCTAATGTGATCTACCCATGCGTATCCCCGGACGACCCCTCGCCATCTGCCTGCACGCGTGGGTGGGTGGGCCGGCGGGGCTGGCGGACGTGGCGTCTGCGGTGCGCGACACATTCCCCACCGCCGACGTGCGATTGCCGACGTTCCCAGGGGCGTGGCACTCGCGGGCGAACCCGGCGGAACTCGCGGCAACCCTCGCCGACACGATCGCCCGCGCGTTCGACCCGGTTCGGCACACCGAGACGCTGCTGGTCGGGCACAGCTTGGGCGGGCTGCTGATCACCAAGGCGTTCGTGTACGCGGCCGGCGCGGCGGGCGATCTACCCGTCCACTGGCGCGAGCGGGCCTTGGCGTGGCGGGCCTGGGCGGGGTCGGTGCGGCGGATCGTCTGCTTCGCGGGCCTCCTGCGCGGGTGGGCGCTGCCGTGGCGCGGGCGGGTGCTGCCGCCCGCCAAGTGGCTGGGGATGCGGGCGGCGGCGGTGCTCGGGGCGACGGCCCTGGCGCCGCTGGGCGTCGGGCGGCTGATCGGGTCGGTCCGCCGGGGCAGCCCGCTCGTCACCCGACTGGCGGCGCAGTGGGCGGCGCTGTCGCGCGCGGGCGTCGAACTGCCGGTTGTGACGCAGATCCACGGCACGCGCGACGAGCTGCTCACGCCCGCGGACATCGTCGGCCCCGGCGGGCCGGTCGTGCGGTACGTGCCCGTTGAGGGCGCGGGGCACGAAGATGTCGTGGCGCTGTCGAAGTACCCGGACGCGCGACGGGCGCTGGTCGAGGCGATTCAGTAACTCGCCCCGCCCGCCATTTTCATCCCTTTGAAGTTCGTGCACCGGTACAGCTTGAACCGGCGGACCTGCAGGCCGCGCTGGACCACCGGCTCTTCGGGCAGTTCCTCGATCGTGTCGAACGCCTTGCGGAGGTTGCCGGTGATGAGGGCGCCGTCCCTGGCCTTCTCGTCGTCGAGATACCCGACGTAGATCGCGTCGCGGCCCTTGAGCTGGTCGCGGTCGAGGCGGCGCTCGGGCCAGATGTCGAACTGCGTGTGGCGCTTGGGGTCGAGCAGGTACGGGCCGGCGCAGTAAGTGATCGGATTGCCCGGCGTGTAGAACGCGGTCTCGGCGGTCTGCATGTAGTCTTCGCACAGGACGAACGGCTCGTTCATCGCTGGGTTCTTCAACTCGCGACCGAGGCGGCGGCCGAGCTGAGCCCAGCCCTTCATCTTGACCGTCAGGTCGAGCCGGCGCGGCTCGATGCCGAACTTCGCCATCAGCGGGTAGGCGAGCGACATGTCGTGAGCGATCGGCATAAACGCGACGCCGAACGCCACGGTGCCCCAGAACAGGCCGCGCCACCATTGCCGCCAGCGGGCGCGGGTGGCCAGGCGCGTGGCGATGAACCACGCGGCCAGGATCATCCACGAGAAGTAGGCGGCCGCGGGCCAGTTGACCTGCATCTTGGAGCGGACCGACATGACGACGCAGAGCGCGAAGAGCGGGAGGCCCATCCACATGAGGAGCGCGATCGCGCGGGATTCTCGATCGTTATCGAGCGCGTCTGGCATGCTCACTGAAGTGAGCACACCGCGCGCCCCTTCATCCTTTGGCTTCTGGCGCCTCCAAGCGACGACGATCCCCCCGACGATGAACGGCACGAGCGCCACACCGACCGCAGCGATCTGGCCGCCGACCAGTTCGGGCAGGTTGCCGTCGAACAGCTTCTTCTGTTTCGCGACGCCCGTCTGCGTGCCCACGTGCTTGAACGTGACCCAGTCGTGCTTCGCGTTCCAGACGATCGGCGGGATCAGGAAGAGCAGGCCGACGCCGATCGCGACCCACGGGCCGGCGGTCTTGAGCCGGTTGACGCCCGAGCGCCGGCGGTCGACCCACAGGAAGATCAACATGCCGAACGGCCAGAGGAGCATGCCGTACTTGGCGAGCGTGCCCAGGCCCAGCGCGACGCCGACGCCCGCCCACGCCCACGGCTTGTTATCGAGCGCTGCCAGCGCGAGGAACGCCGTCGCCAATCCCCAGCAGAGGAAGTACGGCGGGTCGATCGTCATCAGCATCGACCCGGCGACGAACATCGGCACCAGGTGGTTCAGCAGCACGGCCCCGAGCGCGAGCCGGTCGCTGCGGAACAGGCGGAGCGTCAGCCAGTAGGTGAGCAGGGAGGTGACCGACGCGAGCACGATCGCCGGCAGTCGGACGGCCCACATGTCGTGCCCGAAGACCGACGTGCTCGCGCGGATGATGTACGCGACGAGCGGGCCCTTGGAGTAGTAGCTGAGGTCGAGTTGGCGGGACCATTCCCAGTACTGGGCCTCGTCGCCGGAGAGGTCGATCGGGCAGTCGTTGCGGAGGTAGTGGAGGTGGCTGACGAAGCCGAAGGTGATCAGCGCGATCAGGATCAGCCGGCAGCGTAGGGGGGTGAACCAGCGCACCCACGGCCAGGCGGGTTCGGAGGCGTTCGTGGGTGTGGCGGCGGTGACGTCCATGCGAGGGGTCGAGTGTAGCGGGCGGGGATGAAATGTCGCGGGGTGACGCAGGGTGGTCTCTGCCCACCCTACGCGCCCGGCACCGGCCGGTCCACGTTCCGCTCGCGACAGAGCGCCTGCTCGGCGTGCTCCGTCACTGGCCCGGGCTCCTCGCGTCGCACCACCAACCGCGCCACCACCGCCACCATCGCCCCGGCGGCCAGGAACGCGACGACGAGGGCCACGGCCATGTACAGCGACGACGCCCACGGCACCCACGTCGGTACGGCTTCGGCACGCCGCGTCAGCGTCGCGCGGTGCAGGACGAAAAAGACCAGCGGCGCAAGCATCAACATCGGTGTGACGATCGCGCCGGCCTTCAGTGCGCGGGCAATCCCCATGACGCCCGCGCCGGCGGCGACGACGCCCAGGTGCCAGTAGAGCAGCGCGGTCGCCGGGGCCTCGACGATGGCGGTCGTGGCGGCGATCAGGTGGTTGGTG
>DATHXE010000545.1:0-7314 GCA_035459845.1 Tepidisphaeraceae bacterium
CCACATCGTCTCCCTTACCCTCACCGGCTGGTGGGAGATCAAGGCCCCGCGGCTCGGGGCGGCGCTGGCGTACTACACCGTCCTGTCGCTCGCCCCGCTGCTGCTCATCGCGGCCCCGCTGATCACGCTCGTCGTGCACGATCCCAAACAGGTCCGACAGGGGATCGTCACCCAGTTCGAAGGCCTCGTCGGCCGCGAGGGCGCGGCGGCCGTCGACGCGGTCCTCCAGTACCGCCCGGACAAGCCGCCGAACAAGCTGACGACGTACATCGGCGTCGCAGTGCTCGTGTTCGGGGCGACGGGGGTGTTCGCCCAGCTCCAGGACGCGCTCAACACGATCTGGGGCGTGACGCCGGTGCCCGGGTTCGGCAAGCACGCGCTCTGGTCCTTCGTCAAGCAGCGCTTCCTGTCCTTCGCGATGCTGATGGGGATCTGCTTCCTGCTGCTGGTGTCGCTGACGCTCACGGCGGGGCTGGCGATGCTCCGCCAGCGCGTGGAAGGGCGGTGGGAGCCGGTCCCGCTCGCGTGGGCCGTCGTCGGCAACGTGGCGACGGTCGCGCTGGTCATGGTCGTGTTCGCGATGATGTTCAAGGTGCTGCCGGACGCGAAGGTGCCGTGGCGCGACGTGTGGCTCGGGGCCCTGCTGACGGCGATCTTGTTCACGCTGGGCAAGTACGCCATCGGCCTGTACCTGGGGCGCGCCGACGTCGGCGAGGCGTACGGCGGCGCCCGGTCGATCGTCGTCCTGCTCGTCTGGGTCTACTTCTCCTCGCAGATCGTCTTCCTCGGCGCCGAGTTCACGTACGCCTATCACAAGGTCCGCGGCGACCGCGTCGTGGCCGCCGACCACGCGATCCCGGTCACGCCCGAGGCGCGGGCGGAGCAGGGGATCCCGCAAGCCGAGGAGGTGAAGGCGACGGTGGAGTACATGCATCTGGACGACCAGACCAAGCCCAAGGAGTGAGGCGTACAATCCGACCATGCTGATCCGCCCCGCGACGCCCGAGGACGTGCCGGCCGTGCTCCCGATGGTGCGGCAGTTGTGCGAGCTTCACCGCACGTGGGACCCGGCCAAGTATTCGTTCCTGGACGGCATCGAAACGATGTACGACGGATGGCTGCGGGCGCGGGCGACCGACGAGCGGGCCGTGTTCCTGGTGGCCGACCGCGAGGGGCGCGGGCCGGTGGGGTTCTTGATCGGGACGGTCGAGCGGGAGATCCCGATCTACAAGCTCGCCGAGTACGGCTTCGTGCACGATTTGTGGGTCGAGCCGGCGTACCGGAACGAGGGCGTGGCGCGGCAGCTCGTCATGCAGGCGGTCGAGCGGTTCGCCGAGATCGGCGTGGCGCAGGTCCGCCTGGACACGGCCAAGGCGAACGAGGTCGCGCGAAAGCTGTTCGAGACGTGCGGGTTTCGGGTGAGCGTGGTGGAGATGCTTGTGGAGGTGGGGAAGCGTGAAACATGACGAGGGGAATGACGAAGGTCGAAACTCGAAGCTCGAATCAATGACGAATGACCAAGGGCGAATGACGAAACGGATCGGGATCGCGGGCGTATTTCGTCATTCGTTCTTCGTCCTTCGGATTTGATTCGAGCTTCGAGTTTCGGGCTTCGATGTTCCTGAGCTACATTGCCCCCATGATCCTCTGCATCGGGACGACGCCGGCGGTCCAGCGGACGATGGTGTTCGAACGGCTGGCGGTCGACGACGTGAACCGCGCCGCGGCCGTGCGCGAGTACGCATCGGGCAAGGCGGTCAACGTCGCGCGCGTGCTCGGCGTGCTGGGCGAGACTGCGCGGCTCGTCGGGTTCGCGGGCGGGCGGCGCGGCCAGTTCCTGCTGGAAGAGCTGGCGCGCGAGGGGATCGCGGCCGAGATGATCCCGGTCGCCGGGCAGACGCGCCTGTGCACGACGATCATCGACCGGGCGACGGGCGTGGTGACGGAACTCGTCGAAGAGGCGCCGCCGGCGTCCGCCGACGAGTGGGCCGCGCTGGACGGGGCGATCGACCGCCTGGCGCCGACGGCCGGCGCGCTGGTCTTCTCCGGGACGCTCGCGCCCGGCGCGCCGCCGGACTGGATCGCGCGGCGGGTCGGCGCCGACCGGCTGACAATTGTCGATGCCAAGGGCGAGGCACTGCGCCGGGCGCTGGCGGCGGGCGGGCGGACCGTCGGCAAGTTGAACCGGTTCGAGTTCGAGCAGACGCTCGGCCGGGCACTGGCGTCGGAGGACGAGTTACTGGCGGCGATGCGCGACGCCGCGCCGCCGGCGGGTGGCCTGATCGTCACGACCGGCAGGACCGGTGCCATCGCACTGATCGGCGAACGCGCGTGGCGCGTCACACCGCCGGACGTGGACGCGGTCAGCCCAATCGGGTCCGGCGACGCGTTCGCGGCCGGGCTTGCGGCAGGCTGGGCGCGGGGTCCCGGCGAGGCGCTGCGGCTCGCGTGCGCGTGCGGCGCCGCCAACGCGCAGACCGCGGATGCGGGGCACGTGAGCGCGGCGGACGTCGAGCGGTTGTCGCCGCTCGTGAGGGTGTGCGAGATCTGAATGATTGGTGGCGCGGGTACGGACGTGAGGCCTTACCCGTGCCTTCTGCGTCCCGCGCCGACGCGCTCCCCTGCGGGCGGCGCTGTCGCTTGCCCTCCGGGTCGCGGCTAAACGTGATCCATCCCACACCTCGGTGTCAGATTCGTGCTTCTGCCTCCGGGGAAACCGGATCGTGATTGGCGCGGCCGGACCGCGGGTGATAAGGTGGCCGGCCTGCAACACGCCCCGGAGCGATCCGCGGCGTGTTGGAATTGCGGAGGAGAGCGCCCGATGTACCCGACCCGATCGTCCCGCCGTCCCGGAAGACTCCCCGCGCGCGTCGAGGGGCTCGAGCCGCGCCAACTGCTGACGACGATCGACGTGATGGTCGTTTACTCGAACAACGCGCTCACGGCGTTCGGGGGCGACAACGCGTCGATCCAGCGGGCGATCCGCCAGTCGATCGACTTCGCCAACCTCGCCCACCAGAATACGGGCGACAACGTCGTCCTGCGGCTGGTGCACACGGCGAACCTGAACTACTCGTCGACGGCGAACCAGACGACGCAACTGGCGGCGCTCCAGTCGGACGCGACGGTGGCGACCTGGCGGACCCAGTACGGGGCCGACCTCGTCTCGATGGTCGTCGACTCCCCGCAACTGGGCGGCGGGCTGGGCAACTCGCTGACGAACTCGACGAACGATTCGAACGTCGCCTTTTCCGTCGTCGGGTACCAGGGCATCGGGCCGGGCACGTACACGCTGATGCACGAGCTCGCGCACAACATGGGCGCCGGCCACGAGCGCGACAACGCCACGCAGTACGCCGAGGGCGCGTTCCCGGCGTACTCGTTCGGGTTCCACGCGACCGGCGTCCACGGTACCGAGTACGGCGACGCGATGTCCTACCAGGGCAAGCGCCTGCCGGTGTTCGCCACGCCCACGTACGTCCACGACGGGGTCGCCATGGGGTCGGCGATCGGGAACGGCAACGCGGCGGACCTCAGGTCGACGTTCCTGGTCACGGCGCCGAACGTGGCCGGCTACCGGTCGACGGTCCTTGCCAACCAGGTCCCGACGGCGTCGCTCTGGCAGACCGACCTGGCCGGCGATCAACTGACGTTCAAGGTGCGGTACGTGGACGACGTCGCGATCTCGGCGGCGACGCTGGGCAATGGCGACGTCTACGTGCAGACGCCCGAGGGATACCAGCTCCAGGCCGCGTTCGTCGGGGCGGACGTGGCGGGCAACGGGTACGCCCGGACGGCCACGTACCGCGTGACGCTCCCGCGCAACCTGCCGGCGGTCACGTCGCTCGGGTTCTACGTCGCCGCGGGCACGGTCACCGACGCGGTCGGCCTGGCCGTCGCGGCGGGGCAGATCGCGACCAACCTCGACGGCGACCTCGAGTTCGGCCTGGCGAACCTCGCGATCGCCGGGGACCTGGGCCCGCTCACGACCGGCACGATCCGGCGGGTCACCAACTCGATCGGGCTCAAGAACGACCGGCAGGACGTCTGGCGGTTCACGATCACCGACGAGACGCCGGTGAACTTCCGGGTCTCGGGCGTGGGCGGCGCGCTGACGAGCGACCCGATCCTGTTCGTGTACCGCGACGGCAATCTGAACGAGGTCGACAACGACGACGAGGGGGAGTTGCTCGGCAACTCGTTCGAGGGCGGCACCGCCGACAAGACCAAGGTGCTCGTGCTCGAGCCGGGCACGTACTACGCGTACCTGCAACTCGACCCGACCCACGCGGCGACCAACTACTCGCTGACGCTCACCACGCCGCCGCTCCCGACCCCCGGCGACGTGACCCCGCCGACGGCGGTCCTGGACCAGGCGGACGCGACGACGAACCAGGACCCCGTCAGTTTCAGCGTCCTGTACCGGGACGACAACGGCCTGGACCCGACGTCGATCGCGAGCGCGACCACGGAAATCTTCTTCGCCGGTTTTATGGGCTCGTACCTCTACGACCCGGTGGGCACGACTGTGATCGACTCGAAGACGGTCCTGGCGACGTACCAGATCAACTTCGGCGGGTTCGTGTTCCCGAACAACACGACTGTCACGGTGAAGGTCGCGTCCGGGTCGACTGCGGCGGACGGCAACGGGAACGCGATCGTCGGCGGTGCGACGATCGGCACGTACCAGATTGCGGCGACCGTCGCCGACACGCTCGACCCGTCCGCGTTCGTCTTCTCCGCGCCGACGGTGCTCGTACCCAATGGGACGGCGCCCGCGACGTACACGATCGTCGTCGCCTACAAGGACAACCGCGGCATCAACACGGGCTTGCTCGGCACCGGCGACATCCAGGTCACCGGGCCGGGCGGGTTCAACCAGACGGCGACGTACGTCAGCTCCGCGCTGCTCGGCAGCGGCGCCGGCATCCGCCTGGCGACGTACACGATCACCCTGCCCGGCGGCGCGTGGGACCACACGGACAACGGCACGTACACGGTCGGCGTCGTCTCCGGCCAAGTGAAGGACACCGCCGCCCGCAACGTGCCCGCGGGCGCGGCCGGCACGTTCAAGGTGCGGATCGCCCCGCCCGGCGACGCCGACGGCAACTTCGCGATCGGCCTGAACGACCTGGTCAGCCTGTCGAACAACTACGGGACGACGGGCGGCGCGGGGTGGGTCAACGGCGACTTCGACTTCAACGGGACCGTCGGCCTCAACGACCTGGTCATCCTGTCGAACAACTACGGCAGCAGCTTCCCGGTCGTGGACGAACCGGCGACCGACGTGGGCGCCGCTTCGGCCCCGCCCGCCCCGTCACTGGACTCGGTGGAGGCGACGTCACCCGCGTCGGGCGGCCGCGAGCTCCCGAAGGTCGTCACCGAGCCGGCGGTGGTCGCGGTCGTGCAGGAACCGATGAACTCCTGGCAAACGCCGGTGGTGGTCATCACCCGGGGCCGACGCGCGCCGGCGGTGTCGGCGGCGGTTGTCACGAAGGCGTCGGGCACGGTGGCGGACAAACCGACAGCGGTGACCGCCGCGGGCGCCGCGGCGCCGAGCGCGAAGCCGTTCGTTGTGCTGACGCCGCCCGCTTCGACGAATCTCAAGAAGGACCAACCGTCCAAGCCGAGCCTCTTCGCGACCGAGGTCCGCATCGCGCCGGCGCCCGCCGCGCCGCGGTCGCTCAAGCGCGCCGGGCGGTGAACAGGAGGGCGAGGCTCCGTCCGAGCCGATTGCCGGGTGCCATGCCCTCGCACCGCGCCGGGAACGTTGTTCGTGATGGTGCGTCATCGCGGGGCGTGGGCATGCCCCAGCAGTGCCCGTTTCCAAATCGAGAGCGCTCGGGGCATGCCCACGCGAGCCGATGACGCTGTCACGCGCACGAAGTCGACAGGCGGCTCGCGAGGGCATGGCACCCAACGCGCCCGCTCGTCTGGCGTCGCCGCCGCCCCGGGATATCATCGCCCCCCTGATCTCTCACATCCCTGACACATCGGAGGACACGCGATGCGGACGACGAAGCGCTGGGGCATGATCGTGGCGGCGGTGGCGGTAGTCGGTTGGTTCTCCCCCGCGGCGCCCGCGGCGGACCCGCCGCCGGCGAAGCCGCCGACGGTCGCCGCGCCCGTCAAGAAGCCCGGCCCGCCCGCGCGCGACCCCAACACGCCCGGCTACGTGACCGCCAGGGAACTGCCCGACGGCCAGGCCCCGCCCGCCGACGCCGACGGCAACTTCGTCGTCGGCCCGACGCGCAAGAAGGCCCCGGAGATGACCGCAGACCCCGGCGTCCCCAAGGGCGCCGTCGTCGAGTTCACGATGACGTCCGAGGATTCCAAGATCTACCCCGGCATCGCCCGCGACCCCGGCTCGTTCGGCACGCCGGACAAGGACATCCCCGCGAAGCTGATCGTCACCACCAGCCGGCCCAAGCCGTGGAGCCGGAAGATCGCCGTGTACGTGCCCAAGCAGTACGTGGCCGGGACCGAGGCCCCGTTCATGGTGACGGCCGACGGCGACCGCTCGCCGTTCGTCGCACTGGATAACCTGATCGCCGCCAAGCGTGTCCCGCCACTCGTGTGCATCGCCATCCCCAGTGGCGGGGGCGACGCCCAGGGCAGCCAGCGCGGGCTCGAGTACGACACGATGAACGACACGTACGCGAAGTTCGTCGAGACCGAGGTCCTGCCGCTGGTCGAGAAGCACGCGAACGTGAAGCTGACCAAGGACCCGGACGGCCGGGCGACGATGGGCTGCAGCTCGGGCGGGAGCTGCGCGATGATCATGGCGTGGTACCGCCCCGACCTGTACCGCCGGGTGCTCACGACCTCGGGCACGTTCGTCAACCAGCAGTGGCCCTACAACCCCGAGACGCCCGGCGGCGCGTGGGAACTGCACAAGTCGCTCGTGCCGAACTCGGAGAAGAAACCGCTGCGGATCTGGATGCAGGTCGGCGACCAGGACCTGCTGAACCCCAACGTCATGCGCGACGACATGCACGACTGGGTGCTCGCGAACGAGCTGATGGCCAAGGCGCTGGCGGCCAAGGGCTACCCGTACCAGTTCGTGTTCGTGAAGAACGCGCGCCACTGCGACGGGGCGATGAAGCAGCAACTGCTCCCCAACGCGCTGGAGTACGTCTGGAAGGGCTACAAGGGGAAGTAGCGGCGCGAATGACGAAGGTCGAAACTCGAATAACGAATCAATGACGAATGACGAAGGAGCAATGACTGGCCTTCCCCACGAATGGTGGGCGCTCCAAAACTCGGCATGATGGCCGGGCGAAGGAGCATTGGTCATGGTCAAGCGGAAGCACG
>DATHXE010000546.1:0-6772 GCA_035459845.1 Tepidisphaeraceae bacterium
TTTCGGTCGGCAGGCAACGCGCGGCACCGCGCGGGCGACTACGCGGCCGCGATCGAGATGTACCGCCAGGCCCTGCGCGTCGACCCGGGCAGCGTCGCGGCCCTGCACGACCGGGCGATCACCCGCAGCGAGTTCGGCGACACGGCCGGCGCCATGGCCGACCTCGACCGCGCGATCGCCCTGGCCCCGTCGACCGCCGCCCTCTACTTCCAACGCGGTTACACGCGCGTCTACCCGATCGACTACCGCACGCCCCCCACCCGCTACGCGCCAGCGCAGGCCGACGCGGCCATGGCCGATTACGCCGAGGCGATCCGCCTCGACCCGCGCCAACAGGACGCGCGCCGCGGGCGATTCATCCTGCTCGTCGTCCGCCGCGACTTGCGGGCGGCGGACGACGAGCTCGTGCGCTGGCTCGCCGACGCGCCGCCCCCGGGGCAGGGTGAGGCCGACCTGTGGCGCGGCGTCCTCCTCGTCATCCGCGGGCGCGACGCCGAGGCGCGTGCCATGCTCGAGCCGTTCCTGGGGCGCCACCCCCACTCGCGGGCCGAAACCGAGCGCGACCTGGCGGCCTTACGCGCCCTCCGCCGGTAACCCCGGGTCACGCGCGCCAACCCTGGGGTGTCGGATTTCTCCCTCCGCTTCCGTAGAATGCCCCGCATGAACGCACCGCTCCCCACCCCGCCCCTCCCCCTGCCCCTGTCGGCCAAGGCCATGCGGACCGCGGAGTCGCCGATCAATGCGCTCATCGCCGCAAAGCTCGCCAACCCCGATTTGATCAACTTCGCCGCCGGCCTCGTCGACGACGCCTCCCTCCCCGTCGACGAGTGCCGCGCGATCGCCGGCCGCATCTTCGCCGAACCCGCCAGCGGCCGCCGCGCCCTCCAGTACGGCACCACCATCGGCCTGCGCGCCCTCCGCGAAGAGCTCCTCGCCCACCTCGAGCGCCTCGAGGGCCGCACCGTCGGCGACCTCAACCTCTCGCCCGACGACATCTGCGTCACCACCGGCTCGCAGCAGTCGCTCTACCTCATCGCCGACGTCCTGCTCAACCCCGGCGACATCGTCATCACCGCCAACCCGTCCTACTTCGTCTTCACCGGCGCGCTCCAGTCCCTCGGCGCCGACGTCCGGGCCGTCCCGATGGACGACGGCGGCATGCGCGTCGACCTCGTCGAGCAGACCCTCGCCGACCTCGACCGCCGCGGCGAGCTCGCGCGCGTGAAGTTCATCTACTGCACGAGCTACTTCGACAACCCCACGGGCCTGTCCTTGGCCGAGCCGCGCCGCAAGCAGCTCGTCGACATCGTCAAGCGCTACAGCAAGTCGCACCGCATCCTGATCCTCGAAGACGCAGCCTACCGCGAGCTCCGCCTCGACGGCCCCGTCCTCCCGTCGATCAAGTCGTTCGACCCCGACAACCTCTACACGATCATCTCGCTCACCTTCTCCAAGCCCTTCGCCCCCGGCATCAAGCTCGGCTACTCCGTCATGCCCCCCGACCTGCTCGAGCAGGTCCTGCGCCAGAAGGGCTCCCACGACTTCGGCACGAGCAACCTGTGCCAGGAGATCGCCCTCGCCGCGCTCCAGGACGGCACGTACCTCTCCCACCTCGACGTCCTGCGCGACCAGTACCGCAAAAAGCGCGACGCCACCCTCGCCGAGCTCGAAAAGCACCTCGGCCCCAACTCAGGACTCGGCACTCAGCACTCCTTGCACTGGACCCACCCCGCCGGCGGCCTGTACGTCTGGCTCACCCTCCCCGCCCACGTCGACACCTCCCGCGAGGGCCGCCTGTTCGACACCTGCGTGAAGTACGGCGTCCTCTACGTCCCCGGCGGCTACTCGTTCAGCCCCGACCCCACCGGCCGAGTCCCCAACCACCACATCCGCCTCTGCTACGGCCAAACCCCGCCGAGCGACATCGCCCC
The DNA here is from genome assembly GCA_035459845.1 of Tepidisphaeraceae bacterium. Classification (GTDB taxonomy): domain Bacteria; phylum Planctomycetota; class Phycisphaerae; order Tepidisphaerales; family Tepidisphaeraceae; genus DASPKW01. Next base: position 1,932 of record DATHXE010000546.1, read on the forward strand.
GGGAATCGAGCGCCTCGCGGATGCGATCAAGGCGGAGCTCGCGCAATAGAACTCGCCGGCGTTTCCGGGTGCCATGCCCTCGCGAGCCGCCAATCGAATGGATCTCGCGAGCGACGTACTCGGCTCGCGTAGGCATGCCCCAGCGAGATTCGATTTCGAGAGAAGGCCGGTGGAGATTCCTCTCGGGAGCGAGCGATTCTGGGGCATGCCCACGCCCCGCGATCGCGCGCGTGCGCGCAACATGTCCTCTGGCGCGGTGCGAGGGCATGGCACCCAACGCGCGCGCGGAGGCGCGCGCCCCCCCCACCCCCTCACCGCGCCGCCTGGAACCCGATCTTCGGCCACTCCGCCGCCATCGCCGCCTCGTACACGCCCAGCACGTGCTCGTACCGCGCCCGCGCCTCGGGCGCGATGATCACCTGCATCTGCTCCGCCGGCGTGTGAGCGGCCTGCTTCTCAACCCGCTTGGCCGCCAGCGCCTCCCGCAACTCGCCCACCGACCGGTATTGCCGCGGCTGACCCGTCGCCGGGTCGCGCCCCAAATCCGGCGACGACGCGACGATCCCCTCCCCGCGCGACCCCATCCGCACGACGATCGGATGAACGTCCGTGACCGCCACCTCCGTCCCCGGCGCGCCCACCCGCTTCGAGATCGCCCCCGGCAGGTAATGAGACGCCGCCCCAAAACTCCCCGCCAGCATCAGGAAAATCAAAATGACCATCACGACGTCGACGAGCGGCGTCATGTTCGGCCCGGAGTCGTAATGCGCCGCCTTGAATGCTCTCGCGGTCATACGGACGTCCTTTCGGGTTGTCACCGCGCCAGAACGGGCGCGTTCATCTCTTGTAGCCGCCCCGCTTGCGGGGCGCGTCTCAGTGCGTTCGACAGGTCAGTCGGGCTCATCCCTCTCGAACTTTGAGTCAACCAGATACACGCAGTTGCCGAACGGGTCCCAAGTCCGAAGTTGCCGGGCGTATGGGAGGTCGAACACCTCGTGCGCGGCTCCGTTCGACTGGAGTCTGTCCACCGCATCCTCAAAGTCGACCACAGGAACCGATAGCAGCGGGATCTCACGCGGCAGGCCCACCTGCCTCGCGGATATCGGGCCGAATGCCTTCGAATGCGCGGGAAACAATACAATCTCGAACGGCAGGGGCAGATGCCGCAACGCTACGCGTCGGATGCCGCTCGGCGGGGTGAAGTCCTGGGCGACCCGAAAGCAACCGAGGACATCGCGATAAAACTGGATCGCTCCGTCGAAATCATCCGCGACTAGACACAGGCTCGCGACGAGATCCATTGCGCGCACCCTCCACGCCCGCGCACCTCGCGCGCTCCAATCACCCCACTCTCCCGCTAACGCTAATTCGTCGCCGCCTGGAAGCCGATCTTCGGCCACTGCGCCGCCATCGCCGCCTCGTACACGTTCATCACGTGCTCGAACCGCGTGCGGTTGTTCGGGGCGATGATCACCTGCATGTCGTCGGCCTTCATGCCCGTCGCTTCCTTCTCGCGCCGCTTCGCCTTCAGCGCCGCCAGCAGGTCGTCGAGCGTCCGGTACTGCTTCGGCTGGCCGTTCGACTCGCGCCCGAGGTCCGGGCTCGAGGCCACGAACGTCTCGCCCTGCGTGAACATCTTGATCGTCAGCTTCGGCGGGTCCGTCGTCGGGACGTTGCTCACCCCGCCCTTGCCCTTGGCCGTGATCGGCATGTTGTTGGGCAAAAAGTGGGACGCCGCCCCGAAGCTCCCGGCGAGCATCAGGAAGATCAGGATCACCATCACGACGTCCACCAGCGGGGTCATGTTCGGCCCCGAGTCGTAGTGAACGGCTTTCGCGCCTTTCATCTTCATGGCGTTACTCTCAATTCAATATTGGATGCCGCAACGACGCAAAGTCCGCAAAGAAGACGAGTCCGGTTAAATGAATTTCTTCTTTGCGCTCTTTGCGTCTTTGCGGCCATTCTTCGAAGCTCAAAAACGCTCTACTTCGAGTCGTCGATGACCCGCGAGCCCTTCTTGGTCGCGAAGTGGACGTTGCTCACGCCCGCCATCGCGCACTCCTGCAGGACCATCGAGACCTGCTCGTAATCGAGCTCGGTCGTGTCGACCAGCGGCTGGCCGTCCGAGCCGACGATCGGCGCCCCGGTCGCGGGGTCCGTGCGCGGCTTGATGACCTTCCCGCCGTTGATCACGACCTTGAACTGCTCGCCCCGCTCCTTCTTGAGTTCCTTGAGGACCTCGCGGAGCGGGTACCGGTTGCCTTCCTGGATCTTCAGCTCGGTCTTGGGCTTGCCCTTGAGGTCGACTACGACCTGCGGGGCCGGCGCCCCGGTCTTGTAAAGGTTCAGCGCCAGCACGTTGCCCATGTCGCTGATCTTCACGCCCAGGTACGTCTCGGGGTTCTTGATCGACGGGTCGATCCCGGTCGAGACGCCGATCTTGGCGACCAGGATGAAGAAGATGATCAGGCACATCACGATGTCGATCAGGGGGGTGACGTTGACGCCACCCTCCTTCATGTCGGGCATCGAATGCTTCGTCATTGGAACACCTCTCTCGTAGTGAGGTCGCGCGGGTGCGGGACGCCGATTCTCGCTCGCGGCGCTCGCCCGACGGGCACGTACTTAGCGGTCGCACCGAAGGTGCACCTGGGCACCTTCAGGACAGACGCGCTCGACGCGTACGTCGCACACGACCCGGCGCACCGGCATGTCACCGGCGCGCCAACCCCCTTTGAATGTGTTTGAAACACGGGCCGCCCCGTGTGCGGCGCGCCCGCGATCGGGCGCGCCGCGACGGTGCGGATGCGATTAACCAGCTCAGGGGACTGTCGGCGGAACCGGGACCGGCGCCTTGCGCACCGCGCCCGGGATCGGGGCCGCAGGCGCGACGCCCGGCCGCGGGGCGCCGACCGCGCCGGCGGCGGCGGGCTTGGCCTCGGCCGGCTTGATCAGGAGCAGCAGCTCCTCGCTCACCAGCGCCGCCTGGATCGTGATCCGGTCGACCATCGTCCGCAGGACGCCGAACACTGCCAGACACGGCACGGCCAGGAACAGCCCCAGGAACGTGTGGCACAGCGCGGTCGAAATACCGCCCGCCAGCTTCGACGGGTTCGCGTCACCGCCGGCCGCCATCAGGTCCTGGAACGCCTCGATCATCCCCAGCACCGTCCCCAGCAGGCCCAGGAGCGGCCCGAGGTTGCCGATGATGTTCAGGTACTCGATCTTGCGGAACTGGTCGGCCGTCTGCTCGGCGACCGCCGTCTCCATCGCTTCCTTCATCGACGAGAAGCTCGGCGCCCGCTTGAGCGCCGGGTTCAGCGCCCGGCTCACGAAGCTCGGGTCCGTCTCGGTGTACTCGATCAGTTCTTTGAACTCGCGGCGGCCGATCAGCTCGCGGATGTGGTTGACCGACGCCTCGGGCATCAGCACCGACGACCGAACCTTGATGAACCCCTGGATGATCAGGGTCAGGGCCGTGACCGACAGCAGCGCGATGATCACCGACACGAAGTCGATGTGCCCGATCACCAGCTGGAAGATGTTCTGCTTCTGGGCGGGGGCGGCTGTTCCGGTGCCGCCGGCGGGCTGAGCGAACCCGTCCGACGTGGCGATGAACACGACGGCCGCGATCATGCCCAGCATGAGGGCGACGCGGAACTTGGACGTGGCGTAGCGACGACGCATAACAGTGCACCTCTCTCCCGTAGGGTAGTGGGAGACGTAGGGGGTGTCTTTCCCCTCGGAGGCGGGCAAGGACCGGAGCCGATCTCTCTGTCTATTGCCGCCCGACGGGGCAGGAAGGAGGGCCTGTGACGGTGGGCATCGGGGCTCGGCCGGGACACTGCCGCTGTCGCCTCGCCCGCGCGCCGCGCCGCCGCGGTCACCTCTTCCACTTCGAATCAAAGTTGTTCAGTCAACCCGCCCTTTAATCTCGCTCGCGCCTTCCTTCACGTACGGGTGTATCCCCCCTGCGGACACACGAAGACCCTCGCGGGACGATCCGTCCCGTTGCACTCAGTGCGCGCCGTGCGCGAAAAGGGTGCAAAGGTTTACAGGAATTCCCGACTCGCTCGCGCTCGCCAGCCCATTGTAGCAACTCGGCCGGGCAATCGCTTGCACGCACGGCGCAAAAAACAGGGCACACCCGGTCGGGTGCGCCCTGCGTCGAATCCGTTACTTCAGGTCATTGTCCGACACGAACTTGAACATCCCGCCGTTCTCGTCGGCGATCTGTTTCAGCAGCTTCTCGTACTCCTCGCCGCGGTCCATGAACGCGATCGTGTTGATCTTCACCTTCTGCTGGCGGCCCTGGTTCAACTTGCGGATCTCCTCGATCACCGCGGTGTTGTTCGGGAAGTCGCCGTCCGTCAGCATGTAGATCAACTGCGGGTTGGTCGCGAACGCGGCCTTGATTCCCGGCACCGGGTCCGACGACCCGCGGCAAAACGTCTTTTCAAGGAACTCGTACGCCTTGCGCTTGTTCTCCGGCACGGCCTGCATCAGCTGCTTGTCGTAGGCGATGTAGGAGTCTTCGGAGAAGAAGATGATGTCGAACGCCTGCACCGGGCGGAGGCCGTCGACGGCCTTCTGGAGTTCCTGGCGGAGCGTATCGAACTTGGTCATCATCGACCCGGACGAGTCGCAGAGGTAGACGACCTTCATCGCGTTGCCGGAGACGCCCATGAACGGGCTCTTGGGGCCGATGCCCCCGCCGCCGCCCGGGACGCCGAACGGCGCCAGCGCGCCGCCGCCATCGCCGGTGCCGCCGCCGAGTTTGTCACCCGAGCCGGAGCCCGCGCCGCTGCCCTTGCCGAACGCGCCGGACGAGGCGCCGATGG
>DATHXE010000547.1:0-3544 GCA_035459845.1 Tepidisphaeraceae bacterium
CCGGCTCGTCCTCATCCTCCGAAATCACCGGCCCCGCGTACGCGTAGCCCCGCTTCTGCTTACACACCGCGCACGTCGCCTCCGACGCGACCACGCTCTCGCTCAGGATCGGATCGGAGTGATATCGAAACGACGGCAGCGACATTCCAACCTCCTCACCCGCCCCCGGCGGAACCGCTTCGGCGGCACTGAATCCGTCGTCAACATTTGCCTACCCCACGATGCCCCTCACCGTCTCCGCGACGTACTCCACCTCTTCCACCCTCAACTCCGGATAAACCGGCAGCGCCAACACCTCCCCGCTCGCCGCCTCCGACACCGGAAAATCGCCCTTCTTGTGCCCCAGGTACGCGAAACACGGCTGGAGGTGCAGCGGCAGCGGGTAGTACACCGCGCTCCCGATCCCCGCCTCCGCCAGCTTCGCCTTCACCCCGTCCCGGTCCGGCACCCGGATCACGTACTGGTTGTAAATGCTCCAGTTGCCATCCAGTATCTTCGGCGTCTTCGCCCGCGTCCCCGCCAGCCGCTCGTTATAAATCGCCGCGTTCCGCCGCCGCCCCTCGTGCCACGAGTCCAGGTGCTTCAGCTTGATGTCCAGCACGGCCGCCTGGATCGCCGCCAGCCGGAACATGCCGCCAATGTGCTCGTGGTAATACGTGTGCCCCGACCCGTGCACGCGGAGCTTCCTGCACTTCTCGGCGAGTTGATCGTCGTTCGTGCAGATCGCCCCGCCGTCGCCAAAGCCGCCCAAGTTCTTCGTCGGGTAGAACGACAAACACCCCGCCCACCCGTGCGCGCACGCCGGCTTGCCGTCCTGCTTCGCCCCGATCGCCTGGGCCGCGTCCTCGATCACCTTGATCCCGCCGTGCTCGGCCGCGATCGCGTTGATCGCCCGCATGTCCGCCAACTGCCCGAACAAGTGCACCGGCATGATCGCCTTGGTCTTGCCGGTGATCTTCCGCCGCACGTCCGCCGGGTCGACGTTGAACGTCTGGGCGTCCACGTCCACGAACACCGGCGTCGCGCCCGTCCGCGCCACGCACCCCGCGGTCGCGAAGAACGTGAACGCCGGCACGATCACCTCGTCCCCCGGCCCGACGTCCAGCGCCATGAGCGTGCACAGCAGGGCATCCGTCCCAGACGACACGCCGATCGCGTGCTTCGTCCCGCTGTACGCCGCCAAATTCTTTTCGAACTTGTCGACGCGCGGCCCCAGGATGAAATCCTGGTTGTCGCACACCTCGTCCAGCGCCCGCCGAATCTCCCCCCGCAGCGGCAGGTACTGCTCGTGCAGGTCTAACAGCTTCACCTTCATGACGGGAGTGTTATGCGAATGGGTAACAGATGCAAGACGCGCCCTGCCTCAGGTAGCTGCTAGCTGCAACGCAACGCGTTGCTGACGCGCGGCACCCCAACCTGCGTGGTATGATCCGACGGTGTCCACGACTCCGCTCGACTACGGTCGCCCCGACGCGTGGCGCCTCCGCCCGTGGGTCAAGGTCGTGGCCGCGCTCCTCGTAATGGCAGCGCTCCTCTGGTGCGGCCGATTCGTGCCCGTCAGCAAGTCCGCTCGCCGCGAACTCTGCACGATCTGCGACGCCGCGCGAGTGCGCCACGCTACATACTGGTGGGACGTCCGCGTCTGGTCCTCCGAGACGCCCCAGCGGACCGAGGGGAATGACATCTACGACGAGTTGATCGCCGAGCCCCACGACCACGATTGGCGCGGCGCCGGCAGCACGTCCACCCGCGGTTCGCTGTACGGGGGCGGCTCGGTCGCGTGCGCCGACGGCGATCCGAAATCCCGGGTCCCGTACGCATCCCTCTGGACCCTGACGATGACGAAGGACTGGTCGATCGAAGACCGCCGCGCCGCCTACGCCCGACTCCGCACCGCGGCCGTCCCCGCCCAGGTCGAACTCCTGTACCAGGCCGAAGTCGCCGGCCGCGACGCGCGCCTCGGAACTGCCAAACGCAGGCGCTAACTCACCGGCCACTCTCGAATGCACCGTCGCGCGACCGACGGCAATCGGCAATCGGCAATCGGCAATCGGCAATCGGCAATCGGCAATCGGCAATCTCTATTCCCTCACCGCCCCGAACTCCATCACCCGCTCCTCGTCGTGCCAGCAAATCCCCCGCATGACCCTGCCATCCACCCGCGCGTCCACGAATAACGCCCGCCCCCCGTCCCCCCAATCCGCGACCTTGAACTTCACCCACTCCCCGCGAATCACCCCCTCCGTCACCGGCGACCCCTGCCCCCCGATCTCCGCCGACCCGATCACCCGCTGGTAATGCCGCTCGAGCTTTACCGTGAATCGCCGGCGCCCATGTCCCTCGTGCCCCTTTTCATCCTTCATCCTTCCTCCTTCATCCTTCCCCCCTGAACTCTGAACCCCGAACCCCGAACCCTCCTCCTCCCCCATCACGCACCGCCAAACTCCGTCCACCTGCGCCGGCACGACCCACAGCCGGAGCACCCGCCCGCCGAGTTCCACCCGCTGATCCTCCGGCCAATTCCCCATCTCAAAGTGGTTCGCCACCAGCCTCGTCCCGGGTCGCAGCGCACTCAAAAACGTCGACTTCAATATCACCATCACGCCCGGGAGCAGGTACAGCATCACCACCGACGCGTCCGCATACTCCACGTCGAAAAAGCTCGCGCACTTGAACGTGACGAGGTTCTGCACCTTGGCCCGCGCCGCGTTCTCGTGACACTCCGCGATCCGCCGCTCGTCGATGTCGATCCCCACCCCGCGCGCCCCGAAATCCCGCGCCGCCGCGATCACGATCCGCCCGTCCCCGCACCCCAGGTCGTACACAACGTCCGCCGACGTCACCCCCGCCAGTTTGAGCATCTCGCCCACCACGTGCGCGTCCGTCGGCACGTACGGCACGTGCCCGTTGTCCGGCGGCACCACCGTCACCCCGCGGTTGGTCCCCGGCGCCGTCCGGTCCACCGGCAACGGCACGAACGCCGCCACCGGCCGAACCGTCCCGAGCCCGTCCGACGCCCGCGCGTACTTCCGACCCATCCGAGACCTCCCGTGAGTCGGGGCATCGTCGCCGGATCCGTATCGCCCGACAACCCCCGGAGCATTGGGGCCCTTCGGTGCACGTAGGGTGGGCTCTGCCCACCGATTGCGCGACGACGTTCGAACGCCCCCGTCCGCCGCATCGCTCACGTGCACCTTCGGTGCGACCGCTAAGTACGTCCTGGACGTGCGGCGCGGGTCGCGAGAGGTTACCTCGCGCGCCGTCCCCACAATCCGCCACCTACTGCCACGACTGCCCCCACCACAACCACCCAGCCCCACGCCCCGCGCGTCACCTCCACCCACGCCCCACCGCCGCCCACCGCCATCCACCCCACGCCCGCGATCGCCAGTCCGATCACCGCCATCTCCACGCCCACCGCCACCCACGCCGCGCTCAGGCACCCGGCCACCACCGCCCACCGCGCGCCGCCCCCGAGCAGCGCCGCCCCCGCCAGCCACGGCACGCATACCGCCGCCAGCACCCCCGGTGACCCCCGCCGATC
>DATHXE010000548.1:0-5250 GCA_035459845.1 Tepidisphaeraceae bacterium
CGCCTCGCTCCGGCGCGACCCCGCGAGCAGGCCGACGATCGGCGCCTCCCCAAAGCCCTCGGAGCTTGCTCCGTGGGTTGCGTTCGTACGATAAATGCCGAGCTCCGCGAGGCGTGTCGTCCGCTCCGCGTCACCCACGGCGCCCGGTCGCACCTCGTCGAACAGCGGGTGCCCGACGAACGTCGCCGTCACCCCGTGCGAGCGGAAGTACGCCTCCTCGAACGGCAGGATGCACGCGAGGTGGTCGACCCACCGCCGCACCTTCTTCATCCGCCCCTCGCGCCACGCCCACAATTGCGGGGCCACGTACATCAGCACCGGCACCGGCTTGGCCGCCGCCGTCTTGGCGATCTTGGCGAAGTGGAAGTTGAGCGACGGCGAGTCCACGCAGATCTGCAGGTCCGGCGGGTTCTCCCGGAACAGCCGGCGCGTCCGCTTGAGCAGGGCGAACATCTCCTTGACCCGCCCGAGCGCGGCCACGCCCATCGCCGCGTTCGACGTCGTCTCCTGGTGGATCACGCACCCCGCCGCCCGCATGCGCGGCCCGCCGTGCCCCTCGATCACAAGCGCCGGCTCGATCGCGAGCAGCGACTCGATCAGGTGCGACGCGTGCAAATCGCCGCTGACCTCGGCCGCGGTGACGAAGATGCGCCTGGGACGGTCGGGCATGGGCAGGGGAGTAGGCGCGGGGGCGCGCGACGCGTCAAGACGCGTTCGCCGATGCCGGCGGACGGACAATCTTCAACTTCGCGCAGCGGGTATGTGATAATTCGTCGACTAAGGCCGCCCGGGCGTCTGCAACTGTTATGAAACGCTGAAGGTGGCGATACTTACAATGGAGATGGGGCACGGCAATTCTCAACGCTTTTGCACAGGACAGGCCGTATACTTTCTTATAGAATATCGCCGTCGACACGGGCCTCCCTTTCGGTTCGATTCACGTCTTACGGGAGCTCGCGTCGGTCGCGCTGTGAACACGTCGTCTGGTTGTCGTACTCACATCGAGGGTTGCTGCATGCCCCTGCACACGTCTCCCGCCCGCCCGGCCCGCCGGTCTCGCGGCTTCACGCTCGTCGAACTCCTGGTCGTCATCGGGATCATCGCCCTGCTGATCTCGATCCTCCTGCCGTCGCTCTCCAAGGCGCGCAAGCAGGCGGCCGGGGTCTCGTGCATGGCGAACATGAAGCAGATCATGACGGCGACGATCATGTACGCGAACGACAACCGGGGCTTCCTGCCGTACACCGGGTGGGGCGACGGCCCGAACTGGCCGCCGGGCGACGCGCAGAAGGTGCCCAACTGGTGCTACGACGGGCGCGTCGCCGCCAGCGCCGGCCAGTTCGACGAGGCCCAGGTCGAGACGGGCGCACTCTGGAAGTACCTGACGAACCGGAAAGTGTACCACTGCCCGGGCGACTCCAACCCGGCGACGGACCCGAAGTGGTACACGGTCATGACCACCTATTGCGCCAACGGGTCGATGGGCGGGTGGGCGCCGGGCATCCGGAAGATCAATCAGTACGGGTCGGGTGCGACGGCGGCGATGTTCTGGGAAGTCGGGATGTCGGCGAGCGGCGGCGAGGCCCACGACGCGGCGAACTATCCGGACGAAGGCATCACGGTGCGCCACAACAACCGTTCCACGCCGATCGGGTTCCTCGACGGGCACGTCGGCATGTACTCGGTCGACGAGTTCAACAAGGAACTGAGCTACGGCCCGAGCTCGCTCTGGTGCCGGCCGGACGATAAGGCCACCGGCGGGTGGAACGGAAAAGACCGGACGCTGCCGGGGCAGGGCGTGCTGGCGCGCGACAACTGAGCGACGATGGCCGCGCGGACGAGGGATCTTTGAGGGGGGATGGATTCTGGAGGGCTTTGGCATGGTTCGGAAGATGCTCGCGGGCGTCCTGGTGGTGGTGGGGGCGCTCCTGTCCGGCGGGTGTAAGGACGATAAGCCCGCGCACGCGGCGGCGGTCCCGACGACGGCCGTCCCGATCTCGTCGGCCGACCTGAAACCGGACGGCAGCCTCACGGACGGAGGCGTTTCGAAGATCGCGGCGCAGTCGGCGGCGCCGCACGTGACGGTCGTGTTCTCGCGCGTCCCGGTCTCGGACCGGGCCCTGCCGCAGATCGCCAAGTTCCCCAACGTCAAGCGGATCGACGCGGCCGGCGGACGGATCACCGCCGCCGGGGCCGAGAAGTTCAAGCAGACCAACCCGGACGTGGACGTCGCGCGGTGACGGGCGGGGGGAGCCGTTGCCATCGCCAACTCCGGGGCAGCGCGGTCGGCGGGCGTGCGGGACTTTTGCGCCGCCGTACGGTAAGATGCAAAATCGCCCGGGCCGGTGTTCGACCGGCAGCCGGGCGCCACGTCTTCCGTCCGGTTGTCCGCCTGGCCCGAGGGTCTCCACATGTCGCCGTTGCCGCCGTCGCCGCCGCGCACGTCGTCCGCCCCGACCGATCACCGCCGGCCCGCGCGCGGGTTCACGCTGGTCGAGTTGCTCGTGGTCATCGGCATCATCGCGCTGCTGATCTCGATCCTCCTGCCGGCGCTCTCCAAGGCGCGCAAGCAGGCGGCGGGGGTCACGTGCATGTCGAACATGAAGCAGATCATGACGGCGGTGATCATGTACGCCGGCGACAACAAGGGCTACCTGGCCTACCCCGGGTACAGCGACACGATCGCCAACGGGGCGTCGAAGAAGGTGCCGAACTGGTGCCACGACGGGGACGTGACGAAGCTGGCGGGGAAGTTCGACGAGGCCCAGGTCGAGACCGGGGCCCTGTGGAAGTACCTGACGAACCGGAAGGTCTACCGGTGCCCCCTGGACATCGGGCCGTGGACCAACGACCAGCTGTACACGGTCATGAGCACGTACTGCGCGAACGGGGCGATGGGCGGGTGGGGCATCACGTTGACCAAGATCAGCCAGTTCGGGTCCGGGTCGGCGGCGGTCATGTTCTGGGAACTGGGAAGCGTGGCGAGCGGGGGCGAGGCGCACGACGCGTCGAACCGCCCGGAGGAGGGGATCACCGTGCGGCACAACAACCGGGCGACGACGGTCGGCTTCCTCGACGGGCACGCCGAGGCGTGGTCGGTCGACGAGTTCGAGAAGGAACTGAGCTACGGCCCGAGCAAGCTGTTCTGCCGGCCGAACGACAAGGCCGCGGGAGGGTGGACGTCGGGGATCAAACTGGCCTGGGCGCGGGATAACTGAGTGCGCGCTAACGAAAACGAAAAGACGAAAAACGTGAGGGATCGCGGCGGGATTCAGTAGCTCAACATTCCGATGTTGGGGAACGGCGCGGGAGTTCTATTCCGCCCACGCCCATTACGCTCCTCCTCAACATGAGCTACTGGTATGCGTCAGCCCGAGGTCGGGCCGTCGGCGGGCCATTCGGTGGCGTCGCGGAGGGATTCGATCTCGGCCTTGGTGAACGTGCGGCCGCGATTCATGCCGGGGCAGCGTTTGGCGGCGTGGGCCCAGTCGTCCTTCGAGATCAAATTGCCGTCCCAGAAGGGCCAGGTGCGGCACTGGAGGGGGCGGACGGGGTAGATCCCGCAGACGCGCTTCTTCAGCACGACGCGGCCCTCGGCCTTGGCGGCGGCCTTGTCGGCGTCGGTGAGCTCGATCTCGGTGAGGAAGGTGCAGTCGTGCTGGCCGCGGGCGTTGCGCGGGTCCTTGATGGACCACTTGCGGCCGACCTTCTTGCAGTGCTTGCGGAGGGTCTCTTCGCGCGAGAGGCCGAGGTGTGCTGCGAGCTTGTCGATCTCGTCGTCGTCCACCCAGATGAAGCCCGGCCCGCCGGTGCAGCAGTTGCCCGAACAGGTGCAGGAAAAGGCGAGGCCGTCGGCGAACCAGGGGTCTTTGGTCGCGGGGGCGGTGGGGAGGATGGGGAGGCGTTTGGGCATGGAGCGAGGCAGTAGGCAGTAGGCAGTAGGCAGAGGGCAGTGTATTCCGCGGGCGATCGCGAATCGAGCGCGGGGACGGGTAGGACGTACTTAGCGGTCGCACCGAAGGTCCACGTGATCGTTCGAAGGGTGAGGCGCGCGGGTCTAACGACGACCGGAGGTTTACCGGGTCAGGTCAGCAGAGCGCGAAACGGTCGGGGGTGATTTGCTCGAGCGAGAACAGGGCGCCGATGATCTTGAGCGCCGGGAGCGCGGGGCAGTGAGGCGCGCTCGGGGGATTGCCGTTTCCGCGGCCGGGGTGGTCGGGTTGGAGCAGGGTTCGGGTGATGAGGCGGCCGATCTGCTCGCCGCACTCCTGGCCGGCGGCATTGTCGAAGGTGTAGTGGATGCCGCCGTAGATGCGGGACATGCCCGCCTCGGCGGCGGCGGCGGAGAAGCTCGTGAACGAGCGGGTGGCGCTCGCGAGGCCGTCGCTGGTGGTGGTGAAGGTGACGCGGTCGGTGCCGAAGAAGCTGGAGAGGATGGTGGCGGCGGCGGCGCTGAAGGTGCTGTGGCCGGACGAGTAGGAGGGAAAGGGCGGGGTGGCGATGAGCGGGGACCAGGCGGGGTCGGCGAGGGTGAGGGGGTTGCCGTCGGCGTCGGCGTTGCGGATCGCGGTGATCGGGCGGAGGAGGTCGAAGGCGTACTTGGCGTCCCAGCAGGCGATGGCGGCGTCGGCGAGGCCGGCGTTGAGCAGGGCGAAGAGGCGGGCGGTATCGGCGAGGTCGCGGGTGGTGCGGCGCTGGTCGGCGACGTCCTGGGCGATCGCGTTCCAGTGCCCGGGCGGGGTGGCGGTGCCGCCGCCGTCGGCCCAGAAGAGGGCGACCTGGGTCTGGTCGGCGGTGCGGGTGGTGCTGGTGGCCGAGCCGAGCGACTTGACCTGGTCGAACGCGGCGGCGAACGCGGCGGAGGTGATGTCGGGCGGCGGGGCGGGGCGGAACTGGTCGCCGGCCGAGATCGCGAACGGGTCGACCGCGCCCCAGCCGGGGAGGAGGGCGGGGGCGGACGCGGGCGGGGTCGGCTGCCAGTCGGCGGGGCCGGCGCCGGGGGTGTAGGGGACGGTGGCGCCCGAGCCGTCGTTAGCGCGGGCCGCGAGTAACCGGTCGGCGGTCGCGCGCCCGAGCGCGACGCCGGCGGATTCGGCGGGGCCGTCTTTGACGTCGGCGAGCGACGCGGCGAGGGCGGCGTCGAACTGCGCGACGAGCGTCGGATAGAGCGCAACGAGCGCCCGATGCGCCGCGGCCGCGGCGGCGGCGACGGGGTCGACCTTGCTCGGCTTGACCTTCTTATCGTCGGTG
>DATHXE010000549.1:0-6232 GCA_035459845.1 Tepidisphaeraceae bacterium
GCCCGCGCCCGCGGCTCCGCAACCTGCGCCGCCCTCGCCCGTGATGGCGGCCGCGCTCGAACAGCCCGCGCCCCAGCCGCAACTCGCCAAAACCGACCCGCCCAAGCCCGACCCGGCCCCCAGCCAGGCCGACCAACCCCCCCTGCTCTTCGAGTGCGCCTGGGAGGTCTGCTGGCAGCTCGGCGGGATCTACACCGTCCTCAAGACCAAGGCCGCGTCCATGGTCGACAAGTGGGGCGACCGCTACTGCCTGGTCGGCCCGTACAACCCCGCCGCCGCCGGCATCGAGTTCGAAGAGCAGCGCCCGGACCCGCTGATCCGCGACGCGCTCGACCGCCTCCGCGCCGCCGGCATGGAGGCCAAGTTCGGCCGCTGGCTCGTCGCCGGCCGCCCGCGCACGATCCTGATCGACCACCGCTCCCGCTACGGCCGGATCCACGAGGACAAGTACCTCATGTGGGCCGACCACCGCATCGAGACCCCCCCGGACGACGGCGAGGTCAACGACGTCGTCGCGTTCGGGTTCGCCGCCGCCGAGCTGTTCCGCATCCTGACCGAGCTCGCCCCCGGCCGCCCGATCATCGGCCACTTCCACGAGTGGATGGGCGGCGTCGCCGTCCCGCGCATCGCCCACCTCGGCCTCCCCGTCGCCACCGTCTTCACCACCCACGCGACCCTGCTCGGCCGCTACCTCGCCAGCGACAACCCCCACTTCTACCAGCACCTCCCGTTCCTCGACCCGGACAAGGAGGCCCAGCACTTCAACATCTACGCCCGCTACGCGATCGAGAAGGCCGCCGCCCACGCCGCCACCGTCTTCACGACCGTGTCCGAGGTCACCGCGCTCGAGGCCGACCGGCTGCTCGGCCGCAACCCCGACGGCATCCTGCCCAACGGGTTGAACATCGAGCGGTTCACCGCCGTCCACGAGTTCCAGAACCTCCACCGGCAGTACAAGGAGACGATCCACGACTTCGTCCGCGGGCACTTCTTCCCCGCGTACGAGTTCGACATCGACAACACGCTCTACTTCTTCACCGCCGGCCGCTACGAATATCGCAACAAGGGCTTCGACCTTTTCATCGAGGCCATGACCCGCCTGAACTGGCGGATGAAGGCCGAGCGCCACCACAACCCCGAGTACAAGCCCCCGACGATCGTCGCCTTCCTCGTCACCCGCGCCCAGACGCGGAACATCAACGTCAGCGTGCTCCAGAGCCAGACGATGTTCGAGGACCTCAAGCAGAAGATCCACGGCATCCAGGACAGCCTGGGCCCGGTGATGGTCAACGCCGCCGCGCACGGCCGCTTCCCGACCGCCGGCGAATTGTTCGGCGAAGAGGCGAAGATCCAGTGGAAGCGGGCCGTCGGCGCCTGGAAGAACGGCCGCCAGCCGGCGATCGTCACCCACGACCTCGTCGACGACGCCAAGGACCCGACGCTCACCCACCTCCGCCACCGCGGGTTGTTCAACGGCAAGGACGACCCGGTCAAGATCATCTTCCACCCCGACTTCATGACCGCGACCAGCCCGCTGGTGCACCTGGACTACGAGCAGTTCATCCGCGGGTGCCACATGGGCGTGTTCCCGAGCTACTACGAGCCGTGGGGCTACACGCCGATGGAGTCGATCGCCCTGGGCGTGCCCGCGGTCACCAGCGATCTGGCCGGGTTCGGGTCGTACGTGCAGCGGCACATCCCCGAGGCCGAGCAGAACGGCGTGCTCTGCGTGAACCGCCGCAACCGCTCGTTCGACGACGCGTGCAACGACATCGTCGACCACCTGTTCGAGTTCACCAAGATGGGCCGCCGCCAGCGGATCGAGCTCCGCAACAAGGTCGAGCGCCTGGGCGAACGGTTCGACTGGAGCCAGCTCGTCAGCCACTACCACGAGGCCCACAAGACGGCCCTCGAGCGCCTGGCCGCGCGCCTGGGCACGGCGAAGCTCGAAGTCCGGGTGGTGTGAACGCGCCCGCGCCGACTCCTGTGGAGTCGGCGTCGCACCCCAGGTGCGAGCGCATCCCGATTCACGTCGAGTCTCACGCGCTCCCGCGGGCTCGCGCACCCGGTTTATCCGGACCATAACTTATCGGGCGGCCCCGAACGCCCGCCCAGTCGAGGTCGCCGCCATCGACCTTGCCGGTGCGGCGAACGTGTGACATGATCAGGTTCGCTCGCCCCCGACGACCCTTCCTAATGCACACCCCCTTTCAACCCACGTCGGCCACCGCCCCCGCCGCCGCGGCCCCCGAGACCCTGGCCGCCGCCCTCGCGCGGCGCGAGCGCGGCCTCACCCTCGGGCTCGCCCTGGCGGTCACCCCCGTCCTCATCCTGATCTTCTTCCTGAAGTTCGCCGCCGACGTGTCCGGCCCGATCGTGCAGCGCGTGGACGTGCCCCCGATGCTCACGTCGTACGACAACTATTGGTGGCATGCCAACCAGCACCCGGCCATGACCGCCCGGTTCGCCGGCAATTACTCCGTCTACTACCTCGCCAAGGGGATCGAGCGCATCACCGGCATCCCCGCCGACCCGCGACTTCACCCGATCCGGCTGGCTGCCGCCATCGCCTCGATCTTCTGGCTCTGGGTCGGCGCGCTGCCCGTCCTGCTCGACCGCTCCGGGCGGTGGGACTGGCGCACGTTTTACGCCGCGTTCCTCGGCGCGTCCTGCGTCGCCCTCTTCGCTTACACCCCGTACGACTTGCCTTCGCTCGCCTTCACCAGCCTCGGCCTCTGGGCCGTCATCCACCGCCGCCCCGCCTGGGCCCTGCTCTGGATCCTGCTCGGCAACCCGTTCCGCGAGTCGCTGCTCCATGTCGTCTTCTTCGCCGGCTGCACCCTGCTCATCCCCCGCCTGCGCATGAGCCTGGCGTGGATCGCGGCGCTGACCGTCGCCTTCTTCGCCGAGTGGTACCTGATCCGGCGATTTTACCCCGTGCCGTCGGCGTTCACGATCAAGATCTTCGGAGACCTCCTCAGTCCCACCCTCTGGGCGTCGGTCGGGCTCTGCCTGTGGTTCGCCGGTCAGGCCGGTCTGTCGATCGCGCGCCGTGTGGCCGCAGGCGGGTGGAGCCCGCTCGACCGGTTTTTCACGCTGCAGATCCTCGCCCTCCTGCCGTGGCTGCTGTTCTACAAGCTCAACAACGGGAACCTGGCGGAATTCCGCATGCTCCTGCCCGTGGTCCTGCCGCTGATGTTCGCGCTCGCGTACCGGGGCGAACCGGCCGGAAGCATGTCGCGAGAGCCCGGTAATTGATCCGAACCCATCGCGCGAAGCGCACGTTTACCCGATGGGGTTCAGGCCCGCCCGCACGACCGCGCCGAGCCCGGCACACGACGATGAAAGGGGGAGTTCAACCGGTGAAATCGACCATGACGAGCCACGCCTCCGCCATTCCTGCCACCGTCGGATCACCGGACATGGCCGGGGCCCGTGACGAGCGCCTGGCGATCGTCACGCCGCTCGCCAACGAGCGCGACACGATCGACGAACTCGTCCGCCGAACCCTGCCGCACCTCGGCCCGGCCGACCGGTTCTTCATGGTGTTCGATAACGCCTGCAAGGACGGCGCGGTCGACCGCGCCCGCGAGTTGGCCGCCACCGACCCCCGGATCGAGGTCGTCTGGGCCCCGCAGAACCGGTGCGTGGTCGACGCCTACTTTGCCGGGTATCGCGCCGCCCTGGCCGGCGGGTTCGACTGGATCCTGGAGATGGACGGCGGGCTCAGCCACCGCCCCGAGGAGATCCCCCGCTTCGTCGCCGCCATGCGGCAGGGGTACGACTACGCCGGCGGGTCCCGCTTCATCCCGGACGGCTCCATCTCCGGCCCGCTGTTCCGGCGGGCCGTCAGCCGCGGGGGGACGCTGCTCTCCAACCTGCTGCTCCGCACCCGGATGCGCGACATGACCAGCGGGTTCGAATGCTTCACGCACGCCGCGTTGTCGAAGGTGGTCGCGGCCGGCGTGCGCAGCCGGGCCCACTTCTTCCAGACCGAGATCCGCTACATGATGCACCAGCTCCGGTGGACCGAGGTGCCGATCAACTACGGCTGCCCGAGCAAGAGCGTCGGCAAGTCGTCGCTGAAGGAGGCGTTCGGCACCCTCTGGGCGCTGTACCGCGAGCGGAAGGCGGCGGCCAAGGCGGCGGCGGTGACGCGGCGCGCCGCCCCCGTCCCAACCCCCGCGGCGCCCTCGCACGATGCCATCGACGACCGTGCCCCGACGTGTGCCCCCTGATACGGGTGTCCCCTTCGTCCCGCACGCTGGAGCGTGCCCTACGCGTGCCCCACGCGTGAGACGAGCGCGGGCGCCCTCCTGTCGCGATCATCCACCATCATCCTTCTTCCATCAGCGTCTCGCGCACCACCTCTTCGATCGACGTGATCCCGTCGTAGATCGCCATCAGGCCGCTCTGCCGCAGCGTCCGCATGCCGCGCTTTTTGGCCTCGGCCCGCAGCACCTGCGTGCTCGCGTGCTGCACGATCAGATCGCGCATCTCGTCGTCGAGGATCATGAACTCGTACAGCCCCTGCCGGCCCTTGTACCCCGTGTTGTTACACACGTCGCACCCCTTGCCGTAGAAGAACTTGCGGCCCTTCACGTCGTCGGGCTTGAGCTCGAGCTCCATCAACTGCTCGAGGCTCGGCGTGAACTCCGTCTTGCAGTGGGCGCACAGCTTGCGCACCAGACGCTGCGCACAGACGCCCTCGAGCGTCGCCGTCACCAGGAACGGCTCGAGCCCCAGGTCGAGCATACGCGCGATCGCGCTCGGGGCGTCGTTCGTGTGCAGGGTCGAGAAGACCAGGTGGCCCGTCAGCGACGCCTGCACGCTGATCTCGGCCGTCTCCTTGTCGCGGATTTCGCCGACCAGGATGATGTCCGGGTCCTGACGCAGCATCGACCGCAGGATGCGCCCGAACGTCAGCTCGATCTCGCTCTTGATCTGGCACTGGACGATCCCGTCGATGTCGTACTCGACCGGGTCCTCGGCGGTGATCAGCTTCGAGCTCGGGTCGTTCAATTCGCGGAGCGCGGAGTAGAGCGTGGTCGTCTTGCCCGAGCCGGTCGGACCGGTCACGATCACGATCCCGTTCGGCTTGCGGATCAGCTGGCGGAACAGGGTCAAATCGTCCTCGCGCATGCCGAGCTTGTCGAGGTCGAGGCTGACGTTGCCGCGGTCGAGCACGCGCATGACGACGCTCTCGCCGAACATCGTCGGCAGCACGCTGACGCGCAAGTCGATCGGCTGGTTGTTCACGTTCAGCTCGATGCGCCCGTCCTGCGGCATGCGCCGCTCGGCGATGTCGAGGTTGGCCATGACCTTCACGCGCGAGCTCAGCGCGTTGGCGATGTGGGCCGGCGGGGGCATCATCTCGTACAGCACGCCGTCGATCCGGTACCGCATCTTGAACTCGGTCTCGAACGGCTCGAAGTGGATGTCGGACGCCTTGTCCTTGATCGCCTGGAGCAGGACGAGGTTGACCAGCTTGCGGACGGGGTTCGAGTCCGCCGCGTCCTTCAGGGATTGCAGGTCGATCGACTCGCCGCGGTTCTTGAGGTCCTTGAGCGTGTCGTCCTTGGACATCTCGGACATGATGTCGCCGAGCGACTCGGCGGCGGCGTTGTAGTGCTTGCCGATCAGCTTCTCGATGACCTCCGGGTCGGCGATCTTGGCGACGACCTTCAGGCCCATCAGCTGCTGGAGCGAGTCGAGCGCCTGGAAGTTGTCGTACGACGCCATCGCGACCGTGATCGTCCGCGTCTCCTTGTTGTAGGCGAGCGGGAGCACCTTGTTGGTCGTGGCGATCTGGGCGGGGACGGCGGCGATCGCGTCGGGCTCGATCTTCATCTGCCCGATCTCGATGAACTCGTACCCGCGCTGGGCCGCCAGCGCGCTGTTGAGCTCCTGCTCCTTGATGTACCCCAGGTCGATCAGGATGCGCCCCAGCGCCCCGCCCTTGGACTTCTGGAAGTTCAGCGCCTCGACGACCTGCTCGCGGCTGACCTTCCCCATCTTCGTGAGCACGCGCCCGAGCGGGCGGCCCTGGAGCTGGTCGATCGGGGGCATGCCGCCGGCCGGCGCCGCGACCGGGGCCGCCGGGCTACGCGGCGGGGCGGCTGCGGCGGACGACGACGAAGACGACCCGCCCATCCACGCGGGCCGGGCCGGGGGCGGGGCCATGCCGCCGACGTCGATCGGCTTGCCGGCGGGTTGCACGACCACGTTCGCC
>DATHXE010000550.1:0-6053 GCA_035459845.1 Tepidisphaeraceae bacterium
CGGCTTCGGGGCGGAGGAAGTCGCCACGGGAGAGGATGTGGGTGTCGCGCGGGGCCGGGCGCTGGGCCATCACGCGGACGCTATTTTTCGCGGCGGCGGCGGTTTTGGCGACAGGCTTTGCGGGGTTCGCGTTTGGCGGAATCCGGGGCGGCGCTTCGGGCGTAGCCCGTGCGCTCTGCCCCGGCGTGGGCGCGGCTTGGGAAACCGGGATATCCGCCTCGTCCGCGTCGTTGAAAAACGCGAAGAGCTGGTAGTACTCGGCGTGCGTGATCGCGTCGTACTTGTGCGTGTGGCAGCGGGCGCACCCCACGGTCAGGCCGAGCCAGACGGTGCCCGTCGTCTCGGCCCGGTCGAACGTCGCCTCGACGCGGAACTGCTCCTGGTCGACGCCGCCCTCCTTGTTCGTCAGCGTCTGGCGGTGGAAGGCGGTGGCGAGTTTCTGAGAGTACGTGGCGTTCGGCAGGAGGTCGCCGGCCAACTGCTCCACCGTGAACTGGTCGAACGGGACGTCGCGGTTGATCGCGTCGATGACCCAGTCGCGATACCGCCACGCGTCCGGGCGCGGCGAGTCCTTCTCGTAGCCGTCGGAGTCGGCATAGCGGGCGAGGTCCAGCCAATGGCGCGCCCAGCGCTCGCCGAAGTGGGGGGAGGCCAGCAGGCGGTCGATAAGCTTCTCGTACGCGTCGGGTGACGCGTCGGCGACGAACGTCACGACGTCGGCCGGGTCGGGCGGCAGGCCGACCAAGTCGTAGGACAGCC
Organism: Tepidisphaeraceae bacterium; assembly: GCA_035459845.1. Lineage (GTDB taxonomy): Bacteria > Planctomycetota > Phycisphaerae > Tepidisphaerales > Tepidisphaeraceae > DASPKW01. The sequence goes on from DATHXE010000550.1 coordinate 760, forward strand.
GCTTGATCAATGTGCGGCGGTCGGCCTCGGGCGAGGGCGCGATCATTCGCGCTTCGAGCGTGGCGAGGACGAAGCGGTCGATGTCGCCCCGTACCCATCGCTCGTCCTTCACCGTCGGCGGCGCCGGCCGAGCGATCGGGCGGTAGGCCCAGTGGGTTTCGAACTTCGCGCCCTGATCGATCCAGCTGCCGAGCGTGGCGACCTGGACTGACGTCAACCGCTCCTTCTCGGGCGGCATGCGGTCGTCGGCATCGGTCGTCGTCACCCGGCGGATCAACTCGCTTTGGTCGGCGTGACCGGCGGTGATCGCGACCTTTCCCGACTTGCCCGGCCGCCCGATGGCAGTCGCCTGGTCGAGCCGAAGGCCGCCCTTGGATTTGTCGGGGCCGTGACACTCGTAACAGTGCTGCGCGAGGATCGGCCGGACGTCGCGGTCGAAGTCGACCGGCCCGGCGTTTGTCGCGGGATCGGCAGCGCCCGCCGCGACGGTCGGCAGTGCGAGCAGGAGCACGAGCCCGGGCAGACGTAAGCGCATCAGGACAACCGTTCAAAAGGCCGGTGAGACGTGACTGTTCCCCACCCCTAGTTTACCCCGGCCCGCGGGCGGCGTTCGCGGGAAGTTTGAAAGGTGCGGCGCGGGTTTGATCGAAACACGCCGGAGCCGGAGCCCTGGGCGGCGGCCCGGATCCCTGGCGAAATCGCCACGCCTTTACGCCAGAACGGTCGACCCGTTTTACGGCTCCTTCGGCAGCCGTCTCACCCTGACTTCGGCGACGGCCCAGTCCGGGGCATACGTGCCGACCGCGAGAAAGCCGGGCTTGGTCGTGGCCCAAACCCCGGTTTGTTTCAGGGAGGCGATGGGGCCGGTCCACGCGTAGATCGGCCGGGCGTCGAGGGCGGCGGCGATCGTTGCGTTGTCGCCGTGCAGCGTCACGGCGATTTCCAAGTCGTGGGGACGTTGGTCGGTGACCTGTGCGCCCTCGACGACGCCGGGCCCCTCCTTGCCCACCTTGCCGTTCACCGAATTCAGGCCTGTAAACTTCCCGCCGAACCCGTCCAACTCGAACCCCGTCATTCGGCCCCCGACGGGCAGGGCCACGTGGAAGACGTCCTTGCCCGCGAGCCGCCGCAACCCGATCCGCACCCGGTAGCTGACGCCGGAGACGTCGGCGGGCAGTTGCAGCATTCCGAATTTCGCTTCCGGGCTGAACAACTCGCCGTCGCTCAGGCGCCACCCGCGACCGCTGGTCTCGATCTCGTCCGGGGTGAGATGGGCGAGGAGATTCTCCCAGCCCTCGGTGTCCGGCTTCACCACCCGGGCCGGCCGGTCGGGCAGGCGTGCGGCGTCGCCTGAGCACGTGCGGTCCCACACGCTGGCAAGGCCTTCGGTCGTGACCGCGGCGACGAGCGCGCCGTTGGGGCTGAAGTCGACGTCCACGACGGGCGCCGTAAGGCCGTAGAAGGCGAGCCGTTCATCACCGGTGTTGGCGTCGTGTAGCCGAACGGAGCCGTCCTCGCCGCCGGTGAGGATCTCGCCGCCGTCGGCACTGAACTTCAGGCAGCGGACGCCTTCCCAGTGGGCGCGGAAGGCGGCTTCGCGCCGGCCCGTTGACACGTCCCAGACGCGAATCCAGCGGTCGGGGCCGCCGGTCGCCAGGCGTCGGCCGTCGGGGCTGGCGGCGAGGCAGGCGATGCTCCCCGTTTGTGCCGCGGGAATCTGTCGCACCGTCGTCCCGGATCGCCAGTCCCAGATCGTGATCCCGCCCGCGACGCCCGCCGTCGCGACGGCCGCGTCGCCCGCGCAGAACGCCGCGAACGGCTGGTTGGGGTTCAGCGGCACCTTGCGGAGCGTGTTGCCCGACGGGTACTCGAGCACCGAGAACGCGCGGCCGGCGTCGGCCGCGGCGAACGCACTGTCCACGGTTAGCAGAAGCCGCCCGTCGCCGTTGAACCGGACGCTCGCGTGCGAGACCGTGCCCCACGCCGCCGACGTCTGCCCGTCCGCCGACACCCGCGTCAGCGCGGGCTTGCTCATCTCGGACAGGACGATGGAGCCGTCGATCGGGTGCACCGCCAAATCGATGATGTTGGCCGGCCGGGTGGCGAACGACCACGGCTCGAGCCCGGCCCGCGTCTGGCCGACGCCGACGTTCCGGGCGGCCGTGAAGAATCGCCCGCCGTCCCGGTCGAACGTGACGCGCGACGCCCGGTACCCCGGCGGCCGCAGGGACGCGACCTCTTCCGCCAGACGCGTCGGCCATACGTTCACCACGCCCGCCCCGCCCGATGCCTGCGACGACAGCAGCGTCGCGCCGTCCGGCGCGAAGGCGACCGCCGCTACCTCGGTGGTCGCGCCGTTCAACGACCGTAGAAGGCCGCCGGTCGCCGCGTCCCACAGCCGGATCCGGTTCCCGGCAAAGGTCGCCACCACGTCCCCTTTCGGGCTCAGCCCGCCGACCCGCTCGCCCGCGAAGTGCAGCCCCCGCACCTTCGCCCCCGTCCGCGCGTCCCACACGATCACCTCGTCCCCACCGAACAGCGCCAGCCGGTCGCCCGCCTCGGCGAACTGCAATCCCTCCTTCCCCGCGTTGTTGTCCGCCGACGCCTCGAGCGTCTTCCGAACGTCTCCCGTCGCCGCGTCGATCAACTCGACCCTGAACGTGAGTCCGTCCCGCGGCGCCGCCACCGCGACCGTCCGGCCGTCCGGCGCGAACGCCGGGACGACGCCCTGGAACGGCCGCGACCACAAGGGCGCACCGGTCCGCGCGTCGTGGGCGACCAGCCTCAGGCCGGCCGTCGTCACCACCGTCCGCCCGTCCCGCGCGAGCAGCACGTTGGTCAGTTTTTGCCCGTCGGTCGCCCACCGCTCCGCGACCGTTCCGGTCGCCAGGTCGTACACCGCCACTTCGTTCCCGGACGCGGCCACGGCCACCCGCCGGCCCGCCGCGTCCACGCCGAACGTGCCCCACAGGTACCCGGTGACCGGCATCCAGCCGCCCACTTGCCGCCCCGTCGCGGTCGCGAACACGCCGACGACGTTCGCGTGGCACCGCACGACGAACCGGTCGCCCCCGGGCAGGACGTGCATCCGCAGCGCGCCACCCCTCCGCGGGATGGTGAGCTGGGCCGTGAAGTCTCGCGCGTGCGCCCGCAGGAACCGCCAGTTCGCGTCCCGGAACGCGTCGGGCGTCTGGTCGACCACCTTCTGCGCCTCGACGAAATTCCCCCGCTCGAACTCCTTTTCCGCCAGGTCGAGCTGCGACTTGGCCAGCGCCGCCCGGGCCGTCTCCCGCTCGCGCACCGCGTCGGCCTCGGCATCCACGGCGGCCTGGCGGGCCTTGGTCGCGCGCTCGGCCTCGGCGGCGGCGGTGTTCGCGTTTCGTAGGGCGATGTCCGCCTGCCGCCGCGTCTCGCGCTCGCTCGCCCGCAGGTTGATGACGAACCACGCGAGCAGCCCCGTGATGACCAGCCATGCCGCGAATGCGACGGTAAATTCGCGCTTGTGCCGCTGGACGAGCAACCTCAGTTGCGTCCAAAGCCCCGCGTGCTCGGCGCCGGTCGCGAAGCCGCCTTGGTACGCCTCTATGTCACTCGAAAGCTCGCCGACCGACGCGTACCGCCGCGCCTTGTCGACCGCCAGCGCCCGCATCGTCACCGCCGACAGCGCGGACGGCACCTTGTGGCCCGGGCAGTGCGGGAGCGGCTGAAACTGTTTCGGGTCGGCCGCCCCCGCCCCGCCTGTAGCGCCGGGCCCCCGGGACTTTGACGGGGCGTTGTAGACCGTCGGGGGCGGGATGTCCCCGCGCTTGATCCGGGCGATGATCTCGTCGGCCGTGCCCCCACTGACCGGCGGGTGCAGCGTCAGCAGGGCGTAGAGGATCGCGCCGAGCGCGAACACGTCCGACTGCCGGTCGATCTCCGCCGACGACCCCTGCGCTTGTTCGGGCGACATATAAAGCGGCGTGCCCATCACGTCGCCGTCGAGCGTCAGCGCGACCGACCGCATCAACTGCGAACCGGCCACCTGCGCGAACCGCGCCGCGACGTCGCCGGAAACGGCCCGCGCCGCGACCGCCGCCTCGTCCGCCGCCTGCTGCGCGTCCCCCAGGATCTTCGCCAGGCCCCAGTCCATCACCAGGACCTCGCCGAACTCGCCGACCATGATGTTGTCGGGCTTGAGGTCGCGGTGGATCACGCCCTTGGCGTGGGCGAGCGACATGGCGTCGCAGATCTTGCGGAAGATGGTGAGGAGCCGGTCGAGCGTGTAGTGGCCGAGGAAATCCGGGTCGCGCCGCCGCAGGCCGTTGAGGATCCCCTGGAGCGTCCGCCCCTGCACCATCTTCATGGTGTAGTAGAGGCGATTGTCGGCGTCGAACCCGAGCTCGTGGATGGGCACGATGTTCGGGTGTTCCAGGCGGGCGAGCACGGTCGCCTCGCGCACGAACCGGGCCCGGTGCGACTCGGACGCCGCCGCCTCCAGCCGCATCACCTTCATCGCGACGACGCGCCCGAGTTTGCGGTCCTCGGCCTGCAGGACGCTCCCCATCCCCCCGTGCGCGATCTCGGCCCCGACGGCGTACACCTCGACCGGCAGCACCACCGGCGACGGGCCGGCGGCCCGCGCTACTGGAGCCCCGATCGTCTCGATCGCGTCGGCCTGCGTCCCGCTCTCGGGCCCCGACGTCACCATCTGCCCCGGCTCATTTTCAACCGGCGCGCGATCGGATGGTGGCTGATCGCTCATTGACGAACAGTCTACTACCTCACATTGTGTTCATTTGAAAGAAATGCGTTCACCACCACGAACCGTTCCGCGCAAAAAAGAACCCGCCTTTCGGCGGGTTGAGTACCCCCAAGGTGCCCGAAACCCGCGTTCTTCGCTCGGAATCGCGGTTCTACTAACCCCGTCGCAGTCCAAAATGACCTTCAAGGGGTTAGTTGGGCGGGGTTAGTCGGAGCCAGAGTAGCCCCGCATTCACCCATCGCACCATTTACGAAGTAACTTTGACATCACCGGGGACTCCATAAGGTTTTGCTGACGCGGGTCGGTCGGAGTGGCCCAGAGCCGTACAACGCCTTGTTCGCAGATTCTCCGTCGCTAAGCTTGCCAGCTGACAGGCAGTTCGCTGGCCCTCTGACGTCACAACCTCTTGAAACACCGAAAATGATCGAGGCCCAACTTCAGCAGTACCCGAACCTACACCAAGCTTTCGTACAGCAGGGCCGTCCCGCCTTGGGAAACTGGGAGCCCGGCGTTGCCTTTGACAATGGCGACCGCCTCTACATCAACCGGC
>DATHXE010000551.1:0-4720 GCA_035459845.1 Tepidisphaeraceae bacterium
CCGGCGCGCTCGCCGCCGTCGGCAGCAACCCCCCCGCGACCGGCACCACCTACATCTACCTCGCCAAGTTCACGAACGTCGGCGACACGCTCGGCGCGGTCAACACTGCGTCGGCGACGATGTGGATCCTGACCGCGGCCCAGTTCGACAACTTCCGCGCCGACGGCCTGACCGAGGGCGAGTTGAGCGGGGCGGCGCTGGGGTCCGGCCCCACCGAGGTGTTCGACCGCACGTCCGATTCGTCGGTCGCCGCCGGGACGTTCTCGCTCAACACGACGAACTTCGTCCAACTCGCCACGCTCGGGACCGCGAGCCCGACGACCATCACGTACGACGAGCTCCGCTTCGGCACGACGCTCAACGACGTGACGCCCGTCCCCGAGCCCGCCGGCCTCGCCGCGCTGGGCGTCGCCGCCGCCGCCGCGCTCCTGCGCCGCCGGCGTCGGTAACGTTCGACCCGCCCGTTCCCCGTTTAGCCGCGACCCGAAGGGCAAGCGTCAGCGCCGCCCGAAGGCGAGCGCGACCGCGCGGCCCGCAACCGCGCGCAGTTTAGCCGCGACCCGAAGGGCAAGCGTCAGCGCCGCCCGAAGGCGAGCGCGACCGCGCGGCCCGCGACGGCGCGCTATTGCCGCGTGCCACGGCCACGCGCATAACCGTTCTCGAACACCAGGAACAGAATTCGCGTGGCCGTGCCGTCGGCGCTCGCAAAGAGCACCTGCAACGCGATCACCCCTCGTTCTCGGGCCGGTTCGCGAGGGGGCCGAGTGCGCGGGCTTCGCCCGCAAGGCGCCCCGGATCGGGCGTTGCACTGGGGAAGGCAAGGCTGCGCGCAGCCCGAGCGGAGTCTCGCGTGCCCCACACCCCAAACGAAGAAGGCCGCCCGGATGGGCGGCCTTCGGAGAAATTCGAATTCGGAGAGCGAGCCTTTAGGCCCGACGACGACGGCCCAAAGCCATCATCGCGACACCGATCAAGCCCAGCGAAGCGGGCTCGGGAACGACGCCAGCCGTGGCGTTCACCTGGTATTGCGCGAGGCTGGTGTTGCCGCCTTCGTACGGGAGGATGTTGCCCGACATGACAAAACCCGCACCATTCGGCACGATCACGTTGCCGAGCCGGACGCGGCCGGTGAGCCGGTCATCCGCGTTTCCGTTGGCGGCGTTGAAGCTGTAGGTACCGGTCACGCGGAACGTCTTCGTCGTCGAATAGGTGGTGTTGTTGAACGGGCTGGGCTGGTTACCCGTTCCGATGGGATAGGTTGCCGCGGAGGAATCGTAGAATCCCTGCGTCCCGGTGGACGACGTACCCCACGGCGAGATGAAGCTGCCGACGCCCTTGCCGGTGGTGGTATCGCCGGTGTTGTCAATGTCGATGCCGTTGGCAGCCAACTGCACGCCCTTCGGGTCGACGTTGACGCCGCCGGTGCCGAACCGGTAGAACCAGAACGGTTGCGCCCCGACCGCCGGCGTCCCGGCCGGGACACCGACCGGATTGGAGACGGTAATGTCCCAAGCGTAGACGTTGTTGTTGGTGCCGTTGAGCCCGTCGTTTTCGACGTAAACGTGGTAGATGCTCCAACCAGCCAGATTGCCGGTCCCGGCGATCGCGGCACCATTGGCCGCAGGCGTTCCACCCGTTTCCGGGTTGATCGTCACGACCATGTTGGCCTTCGCCGTTTCGGCGCCGACGAACATGGCAACCCCGACCGCCAGTAGTGATGCTGCTCTCCTCATCCTCATCTCTCCTGTAGTGACTTTTCTAGAATACATGAGCCCTCGACGGTCTGCAAGCAATTTCTGCTGCGGTTATTTCGAACTTAGCGAAGCGTTCCGCGTACGCCGGCGCAGGCATTCCAGCATGCCCAGAGTGACGCAAATCACCGCCCCGGTGGGTTCCGGGACGGCCGACGCCTGGTCGAACGCGTACGCCATATCGGCCGCGAAACTCGAACTCCCGTACGTGTTCGAGAGAATCACCAGGTCGTTCAGCCCGACCTGTCCGTCGAAGTCGAAGTCGCCGGTAAACCAGGTCCCCGGGCCGCCGTAATTGTTCGACAGGATCACCAGGTCGTTCAGGCCGACGTCGCCGCTGAGGTCGGCGTCGCCGAGCCCGGCCCGATAGGTCTGCCCGGAAATACCGCCGGCCGGCGTGGTCGTGAGCGCCCCGCTGTGATAGCGCGGGTCGATCACGATCGTGTTGCTCGCCTGTTCGGTGTTGCCCCAGCCGTACCAGTTGGTGACGCCGGCGGCGGGGTCGGCGTCGCGAAGCACGCCGGCGCCCTTTCCGGTGGGGTAATTGACCAGCAGGCCGGTGGCGGTGTCTGCGCCGGGGGTGTATTTGCCCTTCGCGACCACCAGCGGGTAAAGCCAGGACGTGGCGCTGGTTAGGTTCCCGCCGACCGACCGGCTCCCGGCCCCGCCCGGCAGGCCCGCGCCCTGGAGCACGAAGCCGTCGTAGGTCGTGTTCCGGACGGTGCCGTACGAGGTCCACTGGGCGCCCTCGATGTGCTCGGCGCCGGCCGCGGTGACCTGCTGGCCGCGCAGATCCCAGAACCCGTAGCCCACCGCCTCGGGCGGGTCGCCGGGTTCGAAAACGGTGGTCTGGTTGGTCGTCCCCTGCGGGAGGGCGTTGGTCACCGTCGTGACGGTGTTCCCGCCGTTGTTCAGCACGTTGATGCTGATGCTCGACAGCCCGGTGGCCTTGGTGATTCCGCCGGCGGGCGTGGCGAGGTCGGAATTGGAGATGCGGGCGTAAACGGCCCAGTCACCGGTGGCGGGGACGTGAATGCCGAATAGCTGCACGTCGGCCGCGCCGGCCGATAATGCACCCCCGGAAATGGCTGAACAGAGCAGCCAACGAAAACGCATGTCACTCTCCGCTGGGACCGCCCGATGCCCTCCGGGCGAAAGATCCCCCCCGGTTTCCACGGAAAACATAGCCCCCTGCTGCGGTCAACGCAAGTAAAAAGAACCGCCCCGAACGGCGGTTAATCGTTCTCTAATTTAACCCAGAATTCCCATGTTCACACCTGCGGCTCAACTCAAGCGGACACAAGCGTGAAAATGGGGACTTCGGGGCGGCAACAGAAGCGGGTTCGCGCCAGAAAGCCGATCCCGCGGCTGACGTAGAGCCGGGAGCTCGGAAGCTGGAACTGCCCCTTTTGCCACCGCCGCTGTTGGATGGGTAACAGAAGCGCCCCGTAGCCGGGGATGCGGATCTGCCCGCCGTGCGTGTGACCGGCGAGGATCCAGGACGGCCTGTAGCCGTCGACGACGGTGGCGGTGTCGGGGTTGTGGGAGAGGGCGATCGTCGGGCGGGCGGTGTCAGGGCCGTCGGCGAAGGCGGCGGCGGGGGCGAATCGGCCGCTCCACAAATCTTCCATCCCGACGATCCGGATGGACTGATCCCCCCTGCCCCACGACGCCGCGCGGTTCCGCAGGACGGTGTGGCCCGCGCGGGTGAGCCGTTCCTCCAGATGTACGGCGACGTCGATGTCACGCCCGTCGGGGAGCGCCTCGCGGCCATAATCGTGGTTGCCGAAGCTGACGAAGGCGCGGGCCTTGAGTTGGGCGACGAGGTCGCAGGCGCGGTCGAGCCAGCCGGGCCGGCCGTGGGTGACGAGGTCGCCGGTGATGAGGACGAGGTCGGGGCGGAGGGCGTTGACCTGGCGGACGACGCCACGGACGTAGGCGTGGGCGGTATCGCTGGCGACGTGCAGGTCGGTCAGGTGCGCCACCCGCGCCCCCGCGAGTCCGGCGGGGAGCCCGGCGATCGGCATGGGGAGTTCGTGAAACTCCGGCCAGAACGGCTCGACCTGCCAGGTGTAGAACCCGACCCCGGCGGGGATGGCGACGCCGGCGGCGATGGTGCGGAGGAGGGCGCGGCGGGATGGGCGGTGGGGGACGTGGGACATCGGGAACGACGGAATGATAGCGGGCGAAAAATCCGAAGGTCGAAACCCGAAGCTCGAATCAATGACCAAGCCCGAACGTCGAATGACGAAAGGTCTCCGGGCGCTTACTCCTTTCGCGGGGCGGGCGGATCGCCGTAGACCATTTTTGTGGCGACGTCGGCCCAAAGCTGATTGATGCCGTCGGAGCCGGCGCGCGTGTGGTGGACGCCGTCCTTGGCGATGACGGTGGCGTGGTGGGTGCGGGTGTAGGTCCAGTAGTCGGCGTAGGGGAGTTGGGTCTTGGGGTCGACGGCGTAGGGGGCGTGGGCGCGGGCGAAGACGTCTACGCCGGCGAGATTGACGGCGAGCGTGTTGTGGAACACGGTGCCCTTGGCGGGCTCGAGGGTCTCGGGATTGAGGTAGGCGGTGGCGAACTCGATGCGGACGGGGACGAAGATCAGGCCGGCGGCGTCGCAGAGGGCCTGGGCGTCGGCGAGGGCCTTGACGATTTTCGGGCCCATCCAGAGGCCGCCGCCGATGCCGACGTCGTTGAAGCCGGTCTCCCAGCAGACGAGGGTGGCGGTGGGGGTCTTGGAGCCGTTGGGGGGCGAGAGGAGCGGGAGGGCTTCTTTCATCCGGCCGAGCGTGTCCTTGAGCATTTCGCCGCCGCGGGCGTGGTGGATGACGATGGGGTAGCGGTCGGGGTGGCGCTTGCGGATCAAATCGGAGAAGAAGGCGGTGCGGCCCTCGATGCTGCCGCCGGGGAGGTCCTGGACGACCAGGCTGTCGCCGGTGAAGATCCAGGCGTCGTTGCGGAAGCCGGCGGGG
>DATHXE010000552.1:0-4118 GCA_035459845.1 Tepidisphaeraceae bacterium
ACAGGTCCGGGCGGCTCGCCAGCGCCTCGCCGAGCGTCCGCAGGATCTCCTCGCCGTCGAGCGTCCCGCGCGCCAGCGACCGGTACGCGAGCAGCCCCTCGCCCGCCGTCACCTGGCGCACCAGCTCGGCGCAGATGAACGCCAGCACCTCGCGCCGCTCGTCCGGCGTCGCCGCCAGGTCGAACAGCGTCGCCATCGCCGTCTCGTTGTCGACCGACAGCCGGATCGCCTCGCGGCACGCCTGGCGCGCCTGCGCCGTCAGGCCGGCGACCTCGTACACGCGAGCCAGCACCCCGTGTGCCGCCGTGTGCTGCGGCTCGAGTCGGAGCGACTCCTCCGCCGGCGCGATCGCCTCGGCCACCCGCCCCGCCTGCACCAGCGCCAGCGCGAGTTCGCGCAACAGCCACGCGTCCGTCGGCCGCGACTCCAGCAGCCGCCGCACCGCCAGCTCGTACGCCCCCGCGTCCTCCTGCCGGAGCCAGCCGAGCAGGAGCTGGTGCAGCGGGTAGTTGTGCTCGAACCGGGCGCACACCGCGCGCAGGTGCTCGACCGCCGCCTCGCGCCCGCGCGTCTCGGCGATCAGCTGCGCGACGTTCTCGTTCGCGTCCTGCGCGAGGGGGTCGGCCTTCAGCACGGCCTCCCAGTCCGCCAGCGCCGCCGCCAGCTCGCCCCGGTACGTCGCGACCGTCGCCCGCACGCGCCGCAGCGCCGTCGGGTGGGCCTTGCCCTCGGCCCGCGCCAGCAGCTCGACCGACCGCGCCGTCCGCCCGTACCGCGCGCACTGGTCGGCCATGAACAGCATCAGGTCGGCGTCGTCCGGGCGCTTCTTCAGGCCCTTGTCGAGCGCGGCGAACGCCTCGGGCGTCCGGTCGACCGCCGCCATCACCCGGAACAGCGTGATCGCCGGCACCGCCGACCGCCCCCCGAACCGCGCGAACCGGTCCGCCACCAGCGCGATCGCGTCCGCCGCCTTTCCGAAGTACCGCGCCGCGCCGAAGTACATCACCGCGAGCCGGTCGTCCTTGTCGTTCAGACACGTCGCGACCCGGTACAGGGCGAGCGCCTCCTCCCGCTCGCGCGCCTGCCAGAGCAGGCTCGCCAGCGCCCCATACCCGATCGCGTCGCCCCCGCGATACCGCACGTACCGGCGGAGCATCCGCGTCGCCCGCGGGAGCTCGCGCGGGTCGTTCGCCAGCTCGTTCGCGTACTGGAACGAAAAGATCAGATCCGCCTTGGGCGCGGCCGCCGCCGCCGAGAGCGTCTCGAGGATCTCGCTCCGACGCGACAGGTCCCGCAGCAGCCCCAGCTTGCCGAGTTGCAGCACCGCGTCGTCGGGAAACTGCGCGATCAGCGCCTCGGTCGCCGAGAGTTGCTCCGAGTGATCCGAGTCGTACGCGCCAATCGACCGCCGCGCCCAGCAAACGAGTCGTCCCGGCGCATCCGCGGGCGCATCCTTACGCTCTGCCTCGTGCGGCTTCGCCCCGACATTCGCGCGCTCGCGCCGGTCCAACTCCACCATTTCTCCGTACGCCGCGGCCGCCGCCTCGCGCCGGTGCGCCACCAACGCCGTCTGCACCCGGTAAAACAGGTCGTAAAGCTCCACCTCGGGCAAATCGATCCCTGCGAACAACTCCGCGCGGTCCGCCGGCACCATCGCCATCGCCCGCGGACCCGTCGACTTGTACACCTCGACCAGACCGTCCGCCCGCACTTCCCCCTCGTGCTTCGTCGACGGGTCGCGCAGGAGCAGCGTGTGCCGCCGGGCGTCGTACCCGGTCACCGCCTGCAGGTGCGCGCCGGTCGTCTCGGTCGTCGTCAGCGTGAACGGCACGCCCCGGTCGATCAGCCCGACCGCGCTCTCCCACGTCGCCCGGAACTCCCGCACCACGAACCCGTTCCGCTCCGCCCACGCCCGCTCGCTGTGCGCCGGCGTCCCGTCGTAGCAGATCTCCTCGACCACCCCCAGGTGCTCGGCCGACTTCCCCCAGAACCGCGCCAGCGCCGTCAGCGTCGCCGGCGCGCACGTCATGTGGTCCTGCCGCACGAACGGCACCTTCAGCTCCACCCGCTCCTTCCCCCTCAGGTCCCCCGACAGCCGCTCGGCGATCTTCGCGTGGAACCCCTTGCCCGCCTGCCGCGCCAACTCGGCGGCGGCGGAATAATCCCCGCACGCGTAAGCCGCGTCGCACCGCCGCGCCGACAGGAATTTCAGGTAATCCTTGTCCGCCATCGGGCTGAGCTCGACCACGCGCTCCCACAGCGCCCGCGCCCGGGGCTTGTCCCCCGCCTCCCCGACCAATGCAGCCAGGTGGCCGACGATCGCCGCGCTCTGCGTTCTCGCTGCCGCGTCTTCCAGCAGCGCGATCGCCTCGGCGTCGCGATCCATCATGATCAGCATCTCGGCCGCGAACTGCAGTCCCGGCCGGTACAGCGGACTCAGCGCCAACGCCCGCATCGCGCTCGCCAGGGCGTCGGCCGGCTTGTCTTGCTGGTTCAGGATCGACGCCCGCTCGACGTGGATCCACGCCCGCTCCGGCGCGATTTCGAGCGCCCGTCCGATCCCACGCTCGGCCGCCCCGAAGTCCCGCAGCATCGCCGCGATCAGCGCCTCGAACGCCAGCCAGTCCGCCAGCAGGTCCGGATCCGCCCCGTTCGGCGCGCCGCACCGCGTCATGAACTGCCACGTCTCGTACGGCCCGCGCCGCTCGATCATCGCCCGGGCGTAGTAATACCGCGCCAGCGGGTGCCCCGGCTCCGCCCGATACGCCCGCAGGTGGTGCACCCGCGCCAGCCGCGCCGCCCCGAGGTTGCCCGCCAGCCGGCCCGCCATGATGCGCGCCTCGGCTCCCGTCCACCGGTCGAGCGGGCCGGCCGTCAGCGCGACCTCCAGCGCGTCGAGGTTGCGCCCGCCCACGTAGAGGTCGTGGACCCGCGCCAGCACATCCGCGGGCACGGTAACTGCCGCCGACCGCCCGGCCGGCACCGGAGCGTCGACGTTCGTGGGCGCGGCCGCCGCGTCCGCCCCGTCGCCCGCCCCCGCCGCCAGTCCGATGTGAGTCTCGTCGTTCACGCGCCGTCCTTTTTGTTCGAGTCACGATCCGCTCGGATGATGACGCTCCGCCGCCCGTCCCCTCTGACAGCCCCTTTCCACCGTGCCATGCAATTCTGAAGAGGCGAATTCTAAATCCCGAGCCGGCCAATCACCACGGATTTACAAACGCGCGCCACGCGGTTCGATCCTGTGTGATCCGCCCTACCGCCCGCTGTATACTCTTGCCGTCCGGACCGTCAAATCGTATGTCGGACGCTAACGGACCTCGCGCCCCCGGCGTCCAAACCCGGCCCGAGTAGACCGATCACCCGCGACCGCCCCACATGATGAAAGCCCACACCAAGTACCTCACCTTTAAAACCCACAAGAAGCGGGAGTACATCAACGTCACCGCCGAGGTCGAGCTCGCTGTCAAGGAAGCCCAGATCGCCGAGGGCATGGTCCTGGTGTCGGCCATGCACATCACCGCCGGCGTCTTCGTCAACGACAACGAGTCCGGTTTCATCAAAGATCTCGACGATTTTCTCGAGCGGCTTGCCCCCGAAGACGGCTACTACCGCCACCACCAGACCGGCGAGTCCAACGGCGACGCCCACCTGAAAAACATCCTGGTCCACCACCAGGTCATCCTCCCCATCACCCGCGGCGTGCTCGACCTGGGCCCTTGGCAACAGGTATTTTACGCCGAGTTTGACGGCCAGCGCAACAAGCGGCTCGTGATCAAGGTGATGGGCGAGTGAAACTCTTGTTCAGGGCTGGAAACAGCCGAGCCCGGAAAGATTTTTGGTGACAGCCGTTGACACCCTGATGGAAGGCGATATTATTCGCGACCCCACTGACGGGAACGCCGGTGCGGACGAGTGACACGGTTGCGGTAACGAAAGTGCCGACAACGGTTTGTGAGAAGGTCGCGAGGCCGGATTCACAGCTCTTTGACAAGTGAATAGTTCGGACGCCGCGAGGATGTGAAGAACGGCCGGCCCGACGGGCTTACCCCCTGTCGACCGGCACTCGAGCATCTTCGTGGTGCACACGCAAAGAAGTGATCCTTGATCATTTCCTTAAG
>DATHXE010000553.1:0-4153 GCA_035459845.1 Tepidisphaeraceae bacterium
TCGTCGACGGCGGCAGCACCGACGGCTCGGCCGACCTCATCCGCCGCCACGCCGAAGCCGCCCCAGGCGCGATCGACTGGTGGGTGAGCGAGCGAGACGCCGGCCAGGCCGACGCGATCGCCAAGGGCTTCGCCCGCGCCACCGGCGACGTCCTCTGCTGGCTCAACTCCGACGACGTCTTCCTCCCCGGCGCCATCGCCAGGGCCCGCGCCGCCTTCGACGCCCACCCCGACTGGGACGCCCTGACCGCCTGGCACGTCCGCATGGACGCCGACAGCCGCATCCTCTCGATGCACCGCATCCCCGCCGAAAACCCCCGCCTCGCCCGCTGGGGCATCCACCACGTCAACCAGCAGACCTGCTTCTTCAAGCGCGCCGCCTACGAGGCCGTCGGCGGCATCGACCGCAACCTCCACTGCGTCCTCGACACGGACCTCTGGTGCCGCATGTTCGACCGCAACACCCGCTGGGGCCACATCCCGGAGTACCTCGCCGCCTTCCGCCAACACGCCACCGCCAAAGGCACCGCCTGGACAACCGAGTACGCCCAGGAAGAACAATGGATGCGCGAAAACCACCCCCACTACTGCGCCCGCACCCCCAAACACGCCCTGGGCCAGTTCGCCTACCGCGTCGCCCAAGTCTTAACCGCCCGCCACCCCCGCGCCCTGGCCGACACCCGCCGCCACCGCGGCCGCACCCTCACCGAAGTCTTCGGCTGACCACCCCCGTCCACCGTTGGCACGCCCGCCGGCCCGCGGTACACTGCCCGCCCCGCACTCGTAGCTCAATTGGATAGAGCATCGGTCTTCGGAACCGAGGGTTACAGGTTCGACTCCTGTCGAGTGCATTTCCCGTTCGTGGCTCGGGGCAGCAACGCGGGACCGGGGTCGGGTCGTCGTGGGGGGCGGCCCGCACGCGCGCCAGCCTGCTCGCCGAGGTCGCCCATGGCCGTCACCGGGGGATCCTTTTGCAAACCCGGGCGATCGCTCTCGCCAGGAAAAACTATTTAGCGTACAAGCAGTGGGCGACGGACTGGAAAATAACTATCATCCGCATTCGACGAGCTGCCCCACGTCCGAATGGCGGGTGTATGGCCAAGATTCTGATCATCGATGACGAGCCTGAAGTCTGCGACAACCTATGTCGGCTCTTCGATCGCCTCGGGTGGGCGGCCCACCGGGAGACCGATCCGGCGGCGGTCTATCCGACCGTCCGCGGGTGCAAGCCCGACGTCGTCCTGCTCGACGTGTCGATGCCGGGGATGGACGGGTTCCAGGTGCTCAGCCTGATCCGCGGCGACCCCGAAGTCGCCACCACGCCGGTCGTCATGTACTCGGCCGTCGACGACGAACGCACGATCGACCGGGCCTTGGCCGCCGGCGCCGACGATTACGTCGTCAAGGGGACGCCGCTGAGCGAGCTGCGGAACCGCGTCTCGCTGTTCGTCCCGCGTCATCGCCCGCCCGGCGACAAGCACGGGGAAGGCGTCGACAATTAGCACGCGCGGGGGGTCTCGCGTTCCGCCGGGCGGGTCGCCACCACGCGTGCCGCGACGCGCAGGACCGGGCGTTCAACTCCCTGCACCTGAGGAGGCGTCGGGGGATTGGGCGGGGTCTTGCGCCGACCCCATGCGAGTCCGAGGTAGACGGCCAGATAGGCCTGCAACGACAGCAGTTGCATGGGAATGTCGACCGTCGCGTGGGCGCACAGCCCGAGCAGCGCGATCCCGACCGCCCACCGCCTCGCCAGGTCCTCGCCCAACGTCGCGGGCGCGCCCGGCCCGGCCAAGGCGCGCGCGGTACCGCCCCAGAGGATCACCAGCCACGCCGCCGCCCCGACCCAGCCCCACTCCACCGCCGTTTGCAGGTAGTCGTTGTGCGCGTGGCTCCAGAGGCTCGCCGGCTCGCTGGGGATGTAGGGCCGCGCCACCCAGACGGGGTATAAGTCACGGAGCAGTTCCTGTGGGGCAAGTGGGTAGAGGACCTTGTACGTTCCGGGTCCGGTCCCGAGCGGGCCGGCCGATTCCAGCAGGTGGAGGCCGACCCGCCACATGACCAGACGGGGGCTGCCACGGGTCAGTTGGTCCGGCAGCATCGACCACTTCTGCCACGTGGTCGCCAGCGCGGTCCCGGCCACGAGCAGCGCCAGCACCGCGGCGCCGGCCATTCGCACGAGCAGGCGAGGACCGCCCGGGACTTGGTCGGCCGCCCCCACCCGACCGCCCGCCGCCGGCGCCAGAAGGCGAAACGTGACGACCAACCCGATCACGGCGCCGATCAATTGAGCGGCCCGCGAATTGTTGACGACGACCCCGCACAGCACGAGCGCGGCGCCGACAAGGGCAAGCGCCTTCGCGAGCGCGTTTCCCCGCCGACGCCAGGTCAGGAACACCACCGTCAGGCATGCGGGCAGGCAGAGATTCAGGAAAGTGCCGGCGTGCCCGTGGTAGGCAAATGGACCGAATCCTGCGCCAGGCAACTTGTGGCGGACCGACATGATCGTGTCCGCGGGCGTGTAGCTGAGGAGCCCGTAGCCCGCGACCACCGGTCCGATCAGCACCGGGGTCAGCCACAGTCGCCGGAACCATTTCCGATCGCGCGCCAACTCGGCGGAGAGGAATAGCAGCAGGAGGGCCGTCGTCGACTCGCGGGCACTGGCCCCCGCCACCGTGCCGTCGACGGCACCCGGCAACCCGGCTATCCGGGGCGTGGTTCGGACCACCCGGTGGGTGACCGGGTCGTACGCCCCGGCCGCATTCACCGTCATCCACCAGCCTTGGAAGACCAACCATCCGGCGCACGCGAGGACGACTGTGGGCAGGGCCGGACGCCAGCCCGATCTCAAGGTCCCTCCCGCCCAAAGCAGCGATGCAACCGCGACGATGGGAAACAGCGTCCACCCGCTCGCGACGGTGCCACCCGAGGCTTGCCAAGGGACGTATGCCAGCCCGAGGACGATCACCCATCCGGCCAAACTTCGTAAAATGGCAGCCATGTGCACCGGGGAATGCAGCTATCGAGGCTCGCCGTCAGTCTAACAACGTTTTTCGAAGATACACAGTTGTATTGGCAGCGGTATGAAATACTGATTTGCCAACGTATGATGAGAGGGTGGAAGGACGCGTGAGCAGACTACCCGATGCGGGGAGTTGTACCGAGGCGGCGGGCGCGAAGGTGAGGGTGCGCCTCGAACCGGTCGGGCAGGCGCCGCCCGTGGAGCTGACCAAGCCGGTGGCCTTTATCGTCGGTACGGGCGGCGTGACCCACGTGGTGCTGGTTCACGATGACGGCGATCTGCACGTCCGCGACATGAGCGGGCGCGCCGGGATCCGAGTCAACGGACGACCCGTGACACGTGCCGACGTGCGCGCCGGCGACCGCGTGCAGATGGGCGGTCAGGATTACACGGTTCGACTCGGCACCGGCGCAGGGGCGGCCGCATCGCCGTCGCCGTCGCCGTCGGGCCCGCTCCCACGGGGGGTGGTGGACCTCGGCGCCGGTGGGGCGCCGGTCGACCTGGTCGGCCGCACGACCGTCCTCGGGAGCGCGGGGCGGGCCGACATTCGGGTGACCGGGCGGGGCGTCGCGCCGGCGCACGCCGTGATCGTCCGATCGAGGGCCGGGTTTCAAATCTGGTCGATCGGGCGGGCGGTGACGCGGGTGGACGGCCGGGCCGCACGCGTGGCGGCGCTGAGCGGCCGTACGGTCCTGAGTCTCGGGGAGCGATCCATCACGTTCGTCGGCGGCGGACCGGGCGAGGCGCAGCGTTGCGCCGCGCCCGAGCCGCCCGGCGACGGGCGGGCGGCCACATCGTGCGCGACACTGGAGCGTGCGGACCCAGCAACCGGGACCTCGCCGACCGATCTCGTCACCCCGGCAGCGGCCGAGGAACCCGGCGCGCGCGCGGCCGGTCGGCCGTCGTCGCCGGCGGGCGATGCCGCGCCGGCTCCGGATGCGACGGCCCCCAGCGAGATCGCCCCCGAATCTCACCCGGGCACGCCGTCGGGGCCCGACGCGGCGGCGAACCCCGAGGGATTTTCGGACGCGCCGAGCGGCGGATCGCAATCCCCCCGCGCGTCGCCCGTGCCCCCCGCAGACCGGTTCCGGCGGTGGGGGCCCCTGGCGTTCGCCATGGTCGCATCGCGGGAGCC
>DATHXE010000554.1:0-1667 GCA_035459845.1 Tepidisphaeraceae bacterium
GGCGGCGGCGTTCCAGCCGTCCAGTCGGCTATGCAGTTGGTACGGTAGGCTTCCTGTTCGCGCCAGGTAAGGTAAGGCGTGACGCGTTGCGCATATCGCCAGCATGCATCCTCGACCCACTGTGGTGCAGCCGAGGCGGAACTAACACTTACCAGCACCATCCACGCCAACCCTATAAGCAACAACTTCATGGGGGTGTTTTCTAAATGTAGGGGGGAGATAACGCCCAGTTTATCAGAGCCGTGGCAATTAGACGACGTGCTTGGCAAGCCTCTTGGGCGCAGGGGATGATCTAAGCCCTCGCCAACGGAGCCTCTTGTCTAGCCGCGTCCACTACCCTGAGTGCCCTATCCGCTATAAGATTGTCGGGCCCTCGACTTGGCGATTGGACGGTAACGCAATGAGTGACTACGCCGTCGTCAACCCCGCTACGGGCGAGACCCTGGCCACCTATCCGACGATCAGCGACGATGCGCTCGAGGCCGCCGTCGCGGGAGCGGACGCCGCCTATCGCGCGTGGCGCGACGTGCCGGTTGCCGAGCGCGCGGCGAAGATCCGCCGCGTGGCGGAGCTGCACCGCGAGCGCCGCGACGAGCTCGCCGCGATCATCGTGCGCGAGATGGGCAAGCCGCTGGCCGCGGCAGTCGGCGAGGTCGACTTCGCCGCCAACATCACCGACTACTACGCTGACAACGCCGAGAAGGTCACCGCCGACCAGCCGCTGGACATCCTCGGCGAGGGCACCGCCGTGATCCGCCGCATGCCCCTCGGTGTGCTGCTGGGGATCATGCCGTGGAACTTCCCGTACTACCAGGTGGCGCGGTTCGCCGCCCCGAACATCGTGATCGGCAACACGATTCTGCTCAAGCACGCCCCGCAGTGCCCCGCGTCGGCGGCGGCCATCGCGCAGATCTACGCGGACGCAGGACTGGAGGGCGTCTACACCAACATCTACGCCAGCAACGACCAGGCGGCGACCGTGATCGCCGACCGGCGCTTGCAGGGAGTCTCGGTCACGGGCTCCGAGCGCGCCGGCGCGGCGGTGGCCTCGCTCGCGGGCCAGAACCTCAAGAAGGTCGCCCTCGAGCTCGGTGGATCCGACCCTTTCATCGTGCTCTCCACCGACGACCTCGACGCGACCGTCGAGGCCGCCGTCGAGGCGCGCATGGACAACAACGGCCAGTCGTGCAACGCGCCCAAGCGCTTCATCGTCGCCGAGGGGCTGTACGACGCGTTCCTCGAGAAGTTCACGGCCGCGATGACCGCGAGCAAGATGGGCGACCCGTTCGCCGACGACACCGTGCTCGGGCCGCTGTCGTCGCTGGCCGCGGCGGAGCGCCTGCAGGAGCAGGTCGAGCGTGCCGTGGCCCAGGGGGCGACGCTCGTCGCCGGCGGCAGGCGCGACGGCGCATTCTACGAGCCGACGGTGCTCACCGGGGTCACCCCAGAGATGGACGTGTACCGCGAGGAGCTCTTCGGCCCCGTGGGCGTGGTCTACAGAGTCGCGGGTGAGGACGAGGCGGTGAAGATCGCCAACGACACCAGCTTCGGCCTCGGATCGTACGTCTACACCAACGACCCCGAGCAGGCCGAGCGAGTCGCGAACAAGATCGACGCGGGTATGGTCTACGTCAACCTGGTGCTGGCCGACTCGCCGGAGCTGCCGT
>DATHXE010000555.1:0-1875 GCA_035459845.1 Tepidisphaeraceae bacterium
GCCGGCGGACGTCGCGATCGAGGAGAAGGGGCGGGAGCACCCGGTGATGGCGGGCGTGCCGGCGTTCAAGACCGTTGGCAAGATGTACAAGAACCCGAAGCTGGCGGACGACGTGACGCTTCTGCTGACGGCGAAGGCGAAGGAGTACAGCGAGCCGGTGGCGTGGGCGCGGGAGGCGGTGGCGGGGGAGCGCGGGCGGGTGTTCTACACGTCGCTGGGGGTGCCGAAGGATTTCGACGACGCGGCGTTCCAGAAGTTGATGGTGAACGCGGTGAAGTGGACGGGACGGTAAGGGGGCGGCACTGCGGGTTCGAATGGTAAGTTCACCGCAGAGACGCAGAGGGCGCAGAGGGCGACGAGAATCCGCGGAGCATTCCGGGTGTGGTGGGGGGGGCTAACTGCCCACTGCTCGCGCGTACGACTGCATCAGTTCCGCGGCGAAGCGTTCTTCACCGAACGCCGACACCGCGCGGGCGCGGGCTGCGGCGCCAATTCTTGTACGCAGGTACGCATCGCTCGAGAGTTGGCCGATGCGGTCGGCGAGGGCGGACTCGTCGTTGGGCGGGAAGGTGAGGGCACTGACGTTGTCCCGGACGATCTCAAGGGCGCCACCGGCGGCGGAGACGATGGTCGGTTTGCCGCAGGCCATGGCCTCGACGATGGTGAGGCCGAAGGGCTCGGGCTTGGTGCTGGCGTGGACGACGACGTCGAGCCCGCGGTAGGCCGAGAGGGGGTCTGGCTGGAACGGGATGAAGCCGACCCGGCGGGCGATGCCGAGTTGTTCGGCGAGTGCTTTTAGCTCACCCTCGGACCACTGGGAGCCGGCGGTGTGGTAGATCGGGCCGCCGACGACGAAGAAGCGGAGGGCGAGGGCGGGGTTGCGGTGGGCGGCCTTGGCGGCGGCGCGGAGGAAGAGGTCCTGGCCCTTCCAGCGGGCGTAGGTGGCGATCAGGCCGACGCGGGTCACGTCCGCGCCCATCGGGGCGAGGCCGGCGAGGCGGTCGAGGGCGCTCGGGTCGGCGTCGCCGGGGGTGAAGCGGTCGGTGTCGATCGCGTTCATCACCACGTCGATTGGGGTGCGTGGGAGGACCGGCTTGGCGTCGGTGGCGACGGCTTGGGAGATCGCGATGGCGCGGCGGGTGCGGCCCGACGTCCACTTGAGGGCTTTGGAGGCGGTCTTGCGCTGGCCGACGAAATCGTGGAGGTGCCAGACGATCGGGGCGCGGGGCTTGGCGGCCCAGAGGAGCATGTGGGTCTTGAGGCCGTTGGAGTGGACGAGGTCCGGGCGCGTCGCGTCGACGGCGGCCTTGAGCCGCTTGGTGTATCCCCAGGCGGCGGGGACGAGGGTGAGCGTGCGGGCGAGGGTGGCGAGGGCGCCGGCGTCGCCGGTGGCGGCCATGGCGGGGGGCATGGGGAGCACGTCGGCGGTGGCGCCGATGGCGCGGGCATGGTCGAGCAGGGGGCCGTCGGTGCAGGCGATCAGGTGGGCGGCGTGACCGGCGCGGACGGTCGCGCGGATGGCGGTGAGGAGGACGCGCTCGGCGCCACCGAGGCCGCCGACGGGGTTGACGAACGTGAGGCGCATGTAAGGAGGGTTATCGGCAAACGCAGGTGGCACGGGCTACCAGCCCGTGCAGAAATGAAGGGGTCGTTCGAAGGCATGGGCTCACGGGCTGGTAGCCCGTGCCACGTGGAGCTCGTGGTACGCCGTCGCGATGACGCGGGCGTGCTCGGCCCAGGAGAATTTCGCGGCTTGAGCGAGGCGGGCGCTGCGGTCGGGCGGTGTGCGGTCGCCGCGGAGGATGGCGGTGACGGTGGCGGCCCAGGCGTCGGAGTCCCCGACGGTCGCGTAGGTGACCGCGTCGCCGCCAACTT
>DATHXE010000556.1:0-19338 GCA_035459845.1 Tepidisphaeraceae bacterium
CACGCCCATCGAACCGAGGCCGATCGCCAGCGCCGTCGTCCCCGGCGTGGCCACGAAGCCCACCGCGTCCGCCAGCGTCAGCGCCACCCGCAGCAGCAGCGCCAGCGCCGCCCCCTTGCTGGCGACGGACAGGAACGCGGCTACTTCCACGCCCGCCCCCTCGAACACGTCCGGGCACCAGAAGTGCAGCGGCGCCGCCGACACCTTGGCCCCCACGCCGACGACGATGCCGGTCACGGCGACGGTGAGCAGCGCCGCCGACCCCTCGCCCGCCGCGACCCGCTGCGCGATCGCGCCGAGGTCCAGCGTGCCGAACATCCCGTACAAGTACGTGAGCCCGAAGACCATGATCGCGCTGCACGCCGCCCCGAACAGCACGTACTTCAGCGCCGCCTCCGCCCCCGGCCGGTGCGTCTTGCGGAACCCGGCCAGCACGTAGCTCGGCAGCGACGCGAGCTCGACGGCCATGAACAGCATGAGCAGGTTCGTCGTCGATGCCATCAGCGCCATGCCCAGCGTCGCCCCCACCACGAGCACGAAGAACTCGGGCCCGTCCCCTTCCTTGACCTGCGCCGCCGACGTCGCCAGCCACAGCAGCACGACCGCGATCGCCGTCATCAGCAGCAGCGCCTTCCACATCAGCGCGAAGGGATCCATGATGAGGATGCCGCCGAGCGGAGGCTTGCCCGCGTCCGTCACCGGTACGCCGACGATCAGCATCGACACGAGGGCCCCGCCCATGCCCAGCACCGCGACCGCCGCGCACGCGAGGTTTGCCCGCCGCCGCACGAACGGCACGAGCAGCACGGCAATGAGGGTCCCGATCAGCCAACACTCCGCCACGAACGGCCCGAGGTCGTACCAGCCGGGGATGAACGGTTTGGACAGCGCGAGGGGCATCGGAAAATTCACCGAAGAGGCGCAGAGGACGCAGAGAATGAACCACGAATGAACACGAATGGACTCGAATGAACAGACCATTCACGACGGAGACATGGAGAGTCCGACAAGATCCCCATCGCATTCTCCGTGCCCTCCGTGACCTCCGTGGTTCATTCCTTCTGATTAGTGAGCATTGGTGTTCATTCCTGGTTCCTCCTCTTCACGACTTGCCGAACAGCTTGAACAACGAGTCCACCGTCGTCCCCGTGAACGTGAACACGAAGACCGACGGCAACACGCCGAGCAGGATCGCCATCGCCGCCAGCGGCCACAGGACCGCCTGTTCCCGGCCGTCGATCTCCGCGAACTCCGCGTACTCCGGCTTTTCCGCCCCGAAGAACACGCGCTGCAGCGCCCAGAGCATGTACCCGGCCGTCAACACCAAGCCGACGCACGCCGCGACCGCCAGCGGATACACCTGTCCCGCCGACGCCACGCCCGCGCGGGCCAATATCGAGTCCGGCCGGGCCGCTTCGAAGGAGCCGAGCAGCACCATTACTTCGCCGACGAACCCGCACAGCCCCGGCAGCCCGAGCGTCGCGAAGATCGCCACGGCGCTCAGGCCCGCGTACACCGGCATCCGCCCCGCGATCCCGCCCAGGCGCGACATTTCGCGGTGGTGCGCCCGGTCGTACACCACGCCGACGACGAAGAACATCATGGCGGACGTCACGCCGTGCGCGACCATCATGAAGACCGCGCCGTGCGCCGCCGTCTTGGTCATGACGGCCGCCCCGAGCACGACGAACCCCATGTGCGAGACCGAGCTGTACGCGACGAGCCGCTTGAAGTCCGTCTGCGCCATCGCGACCAGCGCGCCGTACAGGATGCTCACCACGCCGACGATTGCGAACACCATCCACATCTGCCGCCCGGCCTCGGGGAACAGCGGGTACGCCACGCGGAACAGCCCGTAGCCGCCCATCTTGAGCAGCACGGCCGCGAGGATCATGCTCATCGGCGTCGGCGCCTCGACGTGCGCGTCCGGCAGCCACGTGTGCAGCGGCACGCTCGGCAGCTTCACGAGGAACGCGACCATCGCCAGCACGAAGAAGACCGGCGCGGCCTTCGCCCACGCCGCCACCTTGCCTACGCCAGCCTGGAACTCCGGCGACGCCAGCTTGATCAAATCGAACGTCCCCGCCACCGGGTTGGCGGCGGTGGCCGGGAACACGTCCCGACTGTAGAGGAACGTCCCGATCAGCACGATCAGCAGCGCGACCGAGCCGACGAGCGTGAACAGGAAGAACTTGATCGCCGCGTACTCCTTTCGCGGCCCGCCCCAGATCCCGATCAGGAAGTACATCGGAACGAGCGTGATCTCGAAGAACACGTAGAACAGGAAGAAGTCGAGCGAGAGGAACGTGCCGAGGACGCCGGTCTCGAGCAGCAGAAGAAGGGCCATGTACCCGCGGGTCATGCGCACGACGTTCAGCGACGCCACGCACGCCAGCAGACAGATGAACGTCGACAGCACCACCAGCGGGAACGACAGCCCGTCGACGCCGACGAAGTACTCGATGTTGAACGCCGGGATCCACGCGGTGCGCTGCACCATCTGCACGACGCCCCCCGGCCCCGTCGCGTAGCTCCCCGCCATCTTCCAATCAAACCCCACGAGCAACAGCAGCGACAGGCCGAAGGTGGTCGCCGTCACCGCCAGCGCCGCCAGCCGCCCCGCCCGCGCCGTCCGCGCGGCCATCACGAAGATCGTGCCCACCGCCGGCAGGAAGATCAGGATCGTCAGCAGGTTGTTGGTCAAAAACGACATCGCTTGGTCAGTGGTCCGTTGTCAGTGGTCAGTCGTGCGTCACTGGTCTCTTGTAGCCGCCCCGCTTGCGGGGCGCGTCTCACGGCTCTCGATCTCGAACCTCGTCGTCCGGCAACGGCCCGTCCTCGTTGTACCAGTCCACCAGCCGCTCGCCGCACCACGGGCAATATCGAATCCCGGTGCCGATCGTGATCGACACCGGAATGGGCGCGTTCAGCTTCTCCTCAAACTCCCGATCGACCGCCCGGGCTTCGATGAAGAACGACACCCCCTGTTCGCGACGCTCCGCGTACGTCCGGAACCCGCGCACCGCAAGGTCGCGGAAGTTCGCCTGAAAGCTCCAGCAACACCACTCGCCCGCCGCATCTTCCAACTGATCTCCTGCACTCCCCTCTTCATGTTTCATGTCTTCTTGTTTCACGTTTCTACAACGACATCGCCACCACGATCCCCACCGCCACCGCCACCGCGACGACCGCGATCAGCGCCAGCACATATACCCGGATCCGCCCGGTCTGCGAGGACCGCGCCAGCGTGCCGACACGCACCGCCGACTGCGCGACCGCCGCCACGGCCCCGTCGACCACGAAATCGTCCGCCCGCCCCGCCGCCCGCGCCGCCCGCCGCGTGACCGACGCCACCAGGTTCACCAGACCGTCGATCAGATAGCGGTCCACGATCGCCGCCACGTGCGCCGCCGCCCGCGCGAACGTGACGACCACGCCGCGGTACAACTCGTCGAAGTACATCCGCCGGTAGAGCCACACCTGCACCCACCGCAGCGGCCGGACCGCCCGCAGCACCCGCTCGGCGACTGAAAACCCGCGCCGGTACACGATCACCGCCAGCCCGATACCCGCCAGAAACGCCCACGTCGCCCACCCCGCCAGCCGCTCGCCGGCGTGATGCGCGTCGCCATACTTTGACTCGGCCGCCGCGGGCGCGAGTTCGCCGTCCATCTCGCCGTCCCGCGAATACGCCGCCCGCGATTGCCACGCCGTCGCAAACCCGCCGAACTTCGCCATGAGCGGCGGCGCGGGCGCGTCAGACCCCGCCACGGCGCGCGGCCGCTCGAAGTAGTTCGTCGCCTCGCGCTGCGCGTTCCGCAAAAACGTCGGCACCCCGAACCACTCGTTTCCCGCGATCACGCTCAGCACGCCCAGCACGACCAGCGGCGCCACCAGCAGCGGCTCCTCGCTCGCCCCGGCGTACACCCGCTCGTTCCGCGGCTTGCCCGCGAACGCCAGCATCCAGCACCGCGCCATGTAGAACGCCGTCAAATACGCCACGACCACCGGCGTCCAGAACAAGAGCCAATAGCCCCACCCGCCCCCGCCGTTGCGCGCGAGCCACGCGAACGCGCCGGCGTCGCCGATGATCTGGTGCTTCGACGCGTACCCCGCGAGCAGCGGCGTGCCGGCGATCGCCAGCACGCCCACGCCGAACAGCAGCGCCGTGTACGGGATCTTCCGCCACAGCCCGCCCATCTCGCCCAGTTCCTGCACGTGCCCGTGCGGATCTTCGCGGGAGCGGCCCGCCGCGTCGATCACGCTCCCCGCCCCCAGGAACAACAGCGCCTTGAAGAACGCGTGCGTGTACAGGTGGAACAGCGCCCCCGTCCAGCTCCCCACCCCGATCGCCAGCACCATGTACCCGAGTTGCGACACCGTCGAGTACGCGAGCAGCCGCTTGATGTCCGTCTGCGCCACCGCAATGAGGGCCCCCATCGCCAGCGTCACGCACCCGACGATCGCGATCACGAGTTTCGCGTCCGGCGTGAGGATCGGGAACACGCGCGCCAGCAAATAGACGCCCGCCGCCACCATCGTCGCCGCGTGGATCAGCGCACTGACCGGCGTCGGCCCCTCCATCGCGTCGGGCAGCCAGTTGTGCAGCGGGAACTGCGCGCTCTTCCCCGCCGCCCCCAGGAACAAACACAGCCCCACGACCGTCAGCAGGCCGACCGTGATCGTGTTCGCCCCGCCCGCCGAGACCACCGCTCCCGCATTCGACGCGCCCGCGGCCGGCAGCACGATCGCCTGATCCGTCCCCAGCGATCCCGCGCTCCCGAGATACCGGTAGACCTCGAGCAGCGACACATTGCCGAGGCAGTAGAACAAAATGCCGATGCCGATGAGGAACCCGACGTCGCCCACGCGGTTGACGACGAACGCCTTGAACGCCGCCTGCGCCGCCGGCTTCTTCTCGTACCAGAATCCGATCAGCAGGTACGAGCAGAGCCCGACCAACTCCCAGAAGATGAAGATCTGCAGCAGCGTGCTCCCCAGCACCAGCCCCAGCATCGAGAAGCAGAACAGCGACAAATAAGTGTAGTACCGCGCGAACCGCTTGTCGTCCCGCATGTACCCCAGCGAGAACACGAACACGAGCGTCGCGACCAGCGTGACCATCGTAAACATCACGATCGTCAGCGAGTCGACGTGGATGCCGACCTGGAGCCACCCGTTGTTCGCCGCCGACTTCCCCGCCGGGATCCAGTCGAGCGTCCGCACGTACGGCTGCCCCCCCGCCCCCGGCGCCGTCCCGCTCGCCGTCTCCAGCGACAGCCACACGATCATCGCCGCCAGCGAACAGACGAACGACCCGGCGATCATCACGATGCCGACAATCCCCGCGAGCGGGCTCCCCATCCGCCGCCCCACGGCCGCGAGCACGCCAAACGCGAGCAGCGGGAGGAGGGTGGCGAGGATGAGGAGGGTGGCAAGCAAAGTCGGAAAGTGCTGAGTGCTGAGTGCTGAGTGCTGAGTGCGGAGTGCTGAGTGCGGAGTCCGACAATCATCGAACCCCTCGTCCCACTCAGGACTCAGGACTCAGCACTCAGGACTTCTTATCCTTTGAGTTCCGTGCCGCGCTCCACGTCCACCGTGGCGTAGTTGTTGTAGTAATTCAGGAAGATCGCCAACGCCACCGCCGCCTCCGCCGCCGCCAACACGATCACGAACAGCGCGAACACCTGTCCGTCCAGCGCCGGCCGACCCGCCAGTCGATCCCCGGCCCACAGGTACTTGTTGAACGCCACCAGGTTCACGTTCGCCGCGTTCAGGATGAGCTCGACGCCCATCAAAATGCCGATCGCGTTCCGCTTGACCATCATCGCCAGCAGCCCGCATACGAACAGCACCGCCCCGAGCACGAGGAAGTGCGGTAAGCCGACCGAGATTGACCCGATGACATTCATGTAGGGTGGGCACTGCCCACCGTTCCTCTCGTAGGTTCTCAACTCACGTCAATTCCCAACGCTCTCCTCACGCCCTCCCCTGCCCGCCGCGGACGGTCGTCGATCGCTCGCGCCTCCGCGCCTTCGCCAGATACGCCGCCCCGATCATCACGACCAGCAGCAGCACGCTCGCCAATTCGAACGGCACCAGGTAATCGCCCAGCAGCGCCTGCCCCAATCCCGCCACTGGATACGCCGATCCCTCCGGCGTCGCCCGCGCGCCGCCCGGCATCTTCCCCGCGCCGAACGCCCCGTCGATCGCCAGCACCAGCGCCGCGAGCAGCACCGCGCACACCGTCCCCCCGATCACCACCTCGCCCAGCGACGGCCCGGCGTGCTCGAGCCCCTTCTGGCTCGTCAGCATCACGCCGAAGATGATCAGGATGAGCGTCCCGCCCACGTAGATCACGAGCTGCGCCGCGGCGAGAAACTCGCTGTCGAGCAGGAAGTAGATCCCCGCGACGCCGACGAGCGTCACCAGCAGTGAGACCGCCGTTCGCACGATCTCCCGCGAGATCACGACGCCGAGCGCCCCACCGCCCGTGACGATCGCGAGCAACCAGAAGAGGACGGAGGAAACCGCGCGCGCGTCTTGCGCGTCCGGCGCGGGCTGCGTGGTTGCGGTTGCGATCCAATCCATTTTGCTAACGGCGGTTTTCTTACTCCGTCCCGCGACAAGTCGCTGGGCTCTCTCAGAATTCAGAACTCAGGACTCAGCACTCAGGACTCAGCACTTTCATCCTTCGGCGATCATCTCCGCCTCCGACAATCTCGGCTTCACCCGTTTGCCCGTCACCATCGCATACCCAACCCACCCGACGACGAGCCCCATCCCGATCACCGCGAGCCCCGCCAGGATCGATCGCATCACCAGCGTCGCGCTCGCCCCGCCGCGCGCCCAATCCGACCAGCTCCACGGCGAATAGTCCACCCACGGGATCGGCCGGCTCACCGCCCCCTGCTCCCAGCCCGGCAGGAACAACTCCCACAGCGCCCCGCCGATCAGCAGCACGCAACTTGCCGGCAGCAGCACCTTCACGCACGCGTACAGAACCTGGTCGATCCGCGGCCGCGGCAGCGTCCACCGCAGCCACATCTGCACGAACACCAAGCCCGTCACCTTCGCCATAAAGATCGCCACGGCGATCACGTTCACCGCGATCAGCCCCGCGGTGTGCGCCGCCGGGTCCACCGCGAACTTCGCGTGGTAATAACCGATCAGGCCGAACGGGTCGTTCCACCCGCCCAGAAACAGCGCGACCTGGATCCCGCCCACGACGAACATCGCCGCGTACTCCGCGAAGAAGAAGAACGCGAACCGCATCCCGCTGTACTCGGTGTGATACCCCGCCACCAGTTCGCTCTCGCTCTCCGGCAAATCGAACGGCGCCCGCTTGTTGCTCGCCAGCCCCGCCACGAAGTAGACGAAGAATGCCCCGAGCACGAACGGGTTGCGGAACACGATCCACGTGTGAATCCCCCCGCCCTGCATCTGGCCGAGTTCCACCAGGTTCAGCGTCCCCGCGCTCATCACGGCCACGACGATCGCCAGCCCCAGCGGGATCTCGTAACTGACCATCTGGCAGGCGACGCGCATCCCGCCGTACAGCGACCACTTGTTGTTCGACGCCCACCCCGCCAAAATCACGCCGATCACCTCGACGCTCATCACCGCCAGAATCCAGAACACCCCCGCCGCCAGTCGCGGCTCGAACGTCATGCTCGGCCCCAGCGGCAGCGCCATGAACGCCACGAACACCGGAGCAAACGCCAAATACGGCGCCAGCCGGTAAAGCACGCGATCCGCCCCCGCCGGGATCAGGTCCTCCTTGCTGATCAGCTTGATCCCATCCGCCAACGATTGGAACAGTCCGATCGGCCCCACCCGGTTCGGCCCGATCCGACTCTGCATGTGGCCGGACACCTTCCGCTCCCACCAGATCGACATCATCGCGATCAGCAGAACCATCATCCCAAAACCCGCCGCGATGATGATCACGCTGGCGAGCAACCCCTGCCAAACCCCCGCCGGCTCGCCGAAGACGAGTTCAAACATCGACCGTGGCTGATGCCAGACCGCCAACGCACTAATAGTAATGTCACCCTGCCCCGTGCTGTAGGTCGCGCCGGTTGTCAGGTCCATGGGTGCCACCGCCACGCCCCCGGTGGGGAGGCGCGGTCGTTGTAGGGGTAAACCCAAGGTGTGTCAACGAATACCGTTCGTCGTGCGCGACGCCATGCCCGCAGGAGATCGGCAAGAACCCACATCCGCGCGTAATTCGCGTCACAAACGTTTCAGACCACACCACTTACCGATTTTGTGGCGATCCGGATGTCGGCCCAACGGAATGGGTTCCGCCACTGTCCGGTAATGTGCTACCGTGGGCGGCGTCTGGTGAGGAGTACCGGGAGGAGTTTGTTTTGATCGATCTGGCCGCCGAGTGCCCCCCGCGCGACCCGCGGGAGCTGCTAGCCGAGTTTGCGCGAACGGGTGATCAGTCCCCGTTTGAGGAGATCGTGCGCCGGTACGGCGCCATGGTCTACAACGTCTGCTACGAGGTCACCGGCAACCGCCACGATTCCGAAGACGCCACCCAGGCCGCCTTCCTCTCCCTGGCCGTCCAGGCCCGCTCGGGACAGCAGATCCTCGCGATCGGCCCCTGGCTCCAGCAAGTCTCCAGGCGGATGTCTCTCGACATCAACCGCTCGCGTCGCCGCCGGAAGACGCGCGAAGAGAAACACTCGTTCGCCCGCGAAGACCGCATGCGCGAATCGGCCGGCAACGGGGACGGCAACGGCCACGCGCCGGACCGGGCGGCGGGGTGGGAAGAGCTCCGTCACGTCATTCAGGAAGAGATCGATCAGCTCCCGGCCAAATACCGGGCCCCCCTCCTGTTGCACTACTACGGCGGGATGAGCCGGGAGGAGATGGCCAAGGAGCTCGGCTGCCGCACGAACACCCTAGGCGTGCGCCTGCACCGCGCGCGGGAGATGCTGGGCAAGCGGCTGACCAAGCGCGGGGTGGCGCTCTCGGGGGTGATGTTCGGCGTGCTGCTGACCGAGGTCATACGGTCGGTGGTGAGCCAGCGGATGATCGAGTCGACGGCGCAGGCGGCGCTGTGGATGTCGGCCGGGCACCCGTACGCGTGCGGGCTGGTGTCCGCCGAGGTCGCCAGCCTTGCCCGGAATGCCGGCGTCGCCATTGCCGCCGCTCGGGTGAAGATCGCCGCCAGCTTCGCGCTGTTCGCGGGCGGCGCATTCGCGGCGGGGGCGGAAGTCGCGGCGCACATCGGCATGCCCGGCCTGCCGCGGCTGGGGGATTACGCGCCGAGTCGGCTGATCGAAAAGCTGTTCAAGGGCGGCGACGCGCTGCCCGAGATTCGGGTGGAAGCGCCGAAGAAGCAGGACGACGGCGCGATCGCCGGAGCGCCGGGCGCGACGCCCGTGCAACCCGCCACGAGTGATTGGCGGCCGCCAAATGTGCCGCTGGCGGGGAACGAACCGAATTCGAAAATGGGTAAGACGCAGATCGGCGGCGCGCCGGCGACGGCATCGACCGACCCGCAACCCGGTGTCACCCGTTCGCCCTGGTGGCGCGAACCCGCGCCGACGCCGGGGACGAGCGTCGCGAGCGGAGGTGCGCCCGCGCAACCGAAATCCGGTGGCGCCTCGGACGCCACGCCCGTCTACGCCAGCGACCGCGGCGGAAGCGGCGGTGGCGGCGGAGGCGGAGGTGGCGACGGCGGGTCGACAAAACAGGACTCGCCCGTGCCACCGGGCCGTGGTGGAGTAAAGCCCCGAACGGACGTGGCGTCCGACGGGTTCCGCCCGCCCGCGCCGCAGCGCAACCTCGAGGTCGACGATCGCCGGCCGGGCGATAAGCTGGCGACGCTGGGCCCGGACCTGTCGGCCGGACCGGACGGCTCGGGTGGCGGACTGTCGGTCACCGTGCCCAAGACGGTTACGCCGGGCGGATTGAACAGCGGTTCGGGCAAGTCGCCGGT
This sequence comes from Tepidisphaeraceae bacterium, assembly GCA_035459845.1. GTDB lineage: Bacteria > Planctomycetota > Phycisphaerae > Tepidisphaerales > Tepidisphaeraceae > DASPKW01. The sequence continues at coordinate 9,956 of DATHXE010000556.1, forward strand.
GAGCGGCACGGTGCTCGCCTCTCGCACCAACTCCGGAGGGATAGTCCGCCACGGCAGCGGCGCGGGCGGTGGCGCGTCGTCGTACGTGCCGACGACGGGCAGTTCGAACGACGCGGGCGGCGCAGGAACGGCCGGCGGGCCCGGCGCGCCGGTGTTCGCGGCCGCGGACCATGTCGGATCCACGTCGTCGTCGGTCGGACCGCGCGTGGGGGCGTTCCCGAGCGTGCCGCAGGACACGTCGACGCCGCAAGCCGATCTGGGAATTGACACGCCGCAGGTTACGCCGGCCGGTCCGGTGGTCCGCCCGATGCCCCAGCCGGTCCCCATCCCCGTGCCGCAGGGGACGCCGGACTCCCCGTTCGGCGGCACCAAAGTCGGCGCGGGCCTGCAGATCAGCACTGCCTACCGGGACGGCGGGGCCGAGACGTTCGACCAGGTCATGGCGGGCGGGCGCGGGGCGGCGCTGTTCGAGCTCGGCGCCGGACAAACGTCGACGACCGCCGAAGTCGTGCTCGGGTATTCCGGCACCGGCGTTGCGATCCAGACCGGCGGCTCGAACACGGTCGACGGCCTGTTCATGGGCGTCATGAGTTCGGGCCGCGGGCTCTACCAGCTGACGGGCGGAGAATTCGCGATCACGCGCACGCCCAACGACCCGCTGGCCGCGGCCCACGTGGTCGAGATCGGCTCGGCGGGCGAGGGCGTGTTCCTGATCGGCGGGGCGGGCGGCAGTGGACTGATCACCGAGACCGGCGACGGGCGCGGGGTCGACCTGAAGGTCGGCGGCTCGCTGTCCGCCAAGGCGACCCTTCGCGGGTGGGGCAAGGTCGGGCTGACCGGCACGCTGACTAACGGCGGGCAGGTGATCGCCGACGGTTACGGCCAGCTCCGCACGCTCGACCTGACGTCGTTCGCGCACGTCGACCGGAGCTACCGCAACCGCGACACCCGCGGCTGGTATGCGGTGAACAAGGGCGCGCTGGCGCTGCCGGTGATCGGCACGGCCGCCGGCACGGGCACGTACACCTGGGGCGACGACGCGGCGACGCCGACGATCAGCTACGTGAACGCCGTCCGCGCGGCGGTCACCGACGCGGCCGATGTGGGCGATCTGGCAATCTCACTGCTCGCGCTCGACCGCGATGACGTGCCCGCGCGGCCGGAAGGCCACCACTTCATCGGCCTGTGGAGTTGGAGCCTGACGGGGGAGAACGGCGAGGCGCTGAGCGCCGGCGGGGTCGACCTGACCGTGCGGTACGACGCCGCGCTGGCGGCAGACCTCGGACTCGACGAGAACATCCTCAAGCTGTGGAAGTACGAGGCGGGGAACTGGGTCCGCCTGGACGGCGACCCGACATTCGTCCGCGACACGGAACTGCACACGCTGACCGTGCACGTCGACGGGAACGAGCTCACGTACTTCGCGGTGTCGGCGCCGGAGCCGGGGGCGATCGGGGTGATCATGATCGGGGCGGGCGTGTGGCTGGGAAGGCGGCGGAGGCGACGGCGGTAAGAGCCACGCCGACTCCTGTGGAGTCGGATTCGCGACGAAGTCGCGAGCGGAGCGTTCAGTGGCGCAGTCTGTCGTCCGACGCGCTCCCCTGCGGGCTCGCCTGAAGCTCACCCTCCGGGTCGCGGCTAAACGGGATACTCAATGATTACGGCGCGATCGTCACCGGTCGATCCGCCTCCACGCCCTTTCGCTCGACCACCTTCCCGCCCGGGAACGTGACGCGGACGTCGCAGCGCGTTACCTCGCCCAGGCCGGTGAGGATCGGGGAGCCGTCGAGGCGGGCCTTTTCGACCGCGAGGGAACGGGCGCCGGGAGCGCCGAGTTGGCCGGCCGCGAAGATCTCGACGACCGCGCCGACCGCGAACGGATTCGGGGCGGCCAGGCGCGGGGCGACGGACAGGTAGTGACCGGGGTTGGGGGACCGGTTGAGGAAGAGTTGGATCTCGCCGGGCGAGTCCTTTGAGGCGCGCAGGCCGACGGCCAGGTCGGGCCGCCCGTCGGCGTCGAGGTCGGCGACGACGACCGGGTTCGAGTCCCAGCATCCGCCCAGCTTGAGCACCTCGGCGAACCGGCCATCTCCCTGGTTATGGTAGACGGCGGCCAACCCCATCCGCGGATTGGAGAGGACGATGTCGGTGCGCCCGTCGTTGTCGAAATCGGCGGGATAAGCGCGGATCAGGTACGGCCCGCGTTGGTCGAGGAACTTCGATATCGGCCCATCGACCCGGTGGAATTTTCCGCCCGGTCCGTTGATGAACAACCCGCCGTCTGTGCCGCCGGGCTTGTTCGAGACGATGAGGACTTCGGGGAGCCCGTCGCCGGTCAGGTCGCGGACGAGGATCGCCGCGCCGGCGGTCGGCAGGCCGAGGTCGGCGGTGCGGTCGAGCAGCGTGTCGTCGGCCTGGCGGATCAGGTATCGGCCGGCGTAGGCGGCGCCGTAGCCGCCCGAGCCGCTGACGACGACGTCGCCCCGGCCGTCGCCGTCGAGGTCGATCGGGCGCGGGTCGTAGCCGACCGTATCGTAGCCGGTGAGGTTGTGGGTGAGGAAGTCGGCCCCGAAGAAGCGGTGCACCTTCTTCAACTCGGCGAACTCTTTCACGACGGTCTCCGGCAACCCTGCGGGCGGCGCGGAGCGCGGCGTCGGGTCACGCCGGAACGTCTTCTTGTCGGGTACGTAGAGCCACTGTCCCTTGGCACCGCCGTCGACGTCCAAGAAGCCGTCGCCGTTGAGGTCGAGGACCTCGCGCGGGTGGGCCAGCGACTTGAAGGGGTCGTCTTTGAACGGCACGAAGCGCTTGCCCGCGTCGTTGGACGCGGCCCGCGACGTCGCCTCGTCGCTGAACCCGGCGAGGTCGAGGAACCCGTCGCCGTCGAAGTCCCAGACCCACGGGCGGTCGTCGGCCCAGGGGAGGTCGCGGCCGTCGACGCCGAACTGCTTGGTCGCGTCGGCGAAGGTCAGCGTGCCGGCGGGGGTGCGGGTTCCGCGGAGGACGATCGAGTGGGGAGCGCCGTGGTGAGACGCGAGGAGGTCGGGAACGCCGTCGTTGTCGAAGTCGGCAACGCGCAGGCCCCACGGCCACCACCCGTGGCTCTGCTTTCCCGGCCCGCCCTGGCGCTCCATCTCGGCCTTGTGCCAGGCGACGAACGCGGCCGCGGTGCCGTTGGCGTCGCCGGTGACGGGGTCGAACTTGATCGCGGAGGGGGCGTCCGCCGCGTGAGTGCTGGCCGAAGTGACCAAGAGGAGGATGGTCAGCCGGAGGTGTGTCGACGACATGAGATGCGTCTCCTCGCGTGGGGTTGGGATTCGAGCGTCATGCAGGTTACTGCGGAGCGGCGCGCGACGTTGCTGGGACGGGGAAGGCAAGGCTCCGTCGGAGCCGTTTTCGAAACGGCGCGCGGGGTGCCCCCGCGGCTCGGACGGAGCCTCGCGCACCCGATGCGCGTCGTCTTCGATTGTGCTCGCCCTGTCGCCCTTGCCTGTCGCCGGGATATACTGTCCGGGCGCGTCGCACAATTTGTGCGGTTGGCGAGCGTTAGGGCGGTGTTGCGGCGGACGGGCGGACTTACGACGGAGGCACGTTACCCATGTCGAAGGCTCACGTAGACCCGGGCGAACTCAGGCGGTTCTCCCAGGACCTCAACCGGTTCAACAACGAGCTCCAGTCGCTCGTCGGGAACATCCACGGCAAGCTCCGGAACCTGGAGAGCACCTGGCGCGACCAGGAACAGAAGAAGTTCAGCGAGGCGTTCGAGCAGACGGCCCGGGCGCTGAGCCTGTTCCTCGAGGCCTCGCACCAGCACGTGCAGTTCCTCGGGAAGAAGGCGAACCTGATCGAGGAGTATTTGAAGAGTCGCTGAGGAGTAGCCCGTAGTCAGTAGCCAGTAGGTGACCATGAGCACGTGGGCGCGGGTCGACAATGTGGACGCGTTGCAGGCGTTTCGCCAGTCGCTGGTGCGGTTCGCCGAGACGACGGGGACGGCGCTGGCGGACGCGGAGTCCGAGGCGCAGCGCGTGCTCGTGTGGCTCGAGACCGAGGCGCAGACGTACTGGGGCGGGCAGATCCGCAAGCGGCACGACGAGGTCGAGCGGTGCAAGGACGCGGTCCGGCAGAAGAAGCTGTTCAAGTCGCCGACCGGCAGCACGCAGAGCGCGGCCGACGAGGAGAAGCTGCTCAAGATGGCCCAGCGGCGGCTGGAAGAAGCCGAGCAGAAGCTGAAGAACGTCCGGCGGTACAGTCCCAAGCTCCAGAAGGAACTGTCGAACTACAAGGGCGGGGTGCAGCGGCTGTCGACGGGCGTGTCGTCGGACGTGCCGGTGGCGGTGGCGCGGCTGGACAAGATGATCGCGGCGGTGCGGGCTTATGCGGGGCTGACGATCTCGTCGACCGGGACGATTGCCGAATCGACCGAGGCGGCGAAGGCGATGGCCCGGGCGGCGGCGACGCTGGCGTCGCTGGGAACAAAGGATTACTCGGCGCTGCGGAAGAAGACGAAGGCGGTCGAGCGTGCCGGGGCGCCGGCGGCGGACCTGCGGCTGGAGTCGTGGTCGGACGGGCTGATCAGTGACCGGGAGCGGCCGCTGGTGGCGAAAATCGAGGCGGCGCGCACGATCCCGGGGCCGGGCGAGCTCGTGGCGGTCGAGAAGGACGTGTGGAAGAGCGAACGGGTGTACCTGGAGCGCGGCCTGCCCGGCGAGGGCGTGGCGGACGACTCGGGATGGTTTTTCGGTACGACCGAGTCGGAGCCGGACGAGGACGGGAAGGTGACGCCGCCCCAGCGCGTGGGCGTGACGGTGGCACACCTTACCGAAGCGCGGCCCGATCTGGTGGAGGTGCTGGCGCTCCCGCGCGGGTACCTGGCCATTATTGATTCGACGGGCGTGGACGTGGTGCTGGACGAGCGCGGGGTGGACGTGTGGAGCGGGTTTCTGGAAAAGAGTCCGGACCAAGTGGGTCGCAACGACGTGAAGCCGCAGTAGGCACGAAGTTCAGAGCACAGAAATGCGCAGAAGGCGAGGTCGGCGATGGGCGTGTACGAAGGTCGCGGGCAGTTGAGCAAGTCGCTCAAAGAGCTCACCAACGCGTGGTTGGAATGCAGGGGCGTCTGGAAGGACGCGAACGCCGAGCGGTTCGAGAAGAAGCACGTGATCCCGCTGGAGCAGGACCTGCGGAGCGCGGTGGGGGCGATGGACGTGATGGCGCAGCTGCTCGGGCAGATCAAGCGGGATTGCGAGTGACGGAATACGAAGAGCGCGTGGCAAACCCGTTTAGCCGCGACCCGTAGGGCAAGCGCAGCGCCGCCCGAAGGGGAGCGCGGTTCGGGCCGTCGGACGAGCGTGAAATCGGGGGTGGTGAGTCGGAACGGGTTCGAGAAAGCACAACATGGATCAGACACCGGTTCAGGACAATATCGAGCGCACGGACGAGGCGGCGGCCGCGAACGGGAACGGCCAGGCCGCGCCCGCAGTGCCGACTCTGAAAGACAAGGGGCCGTCCGAGCGCGAGCAGCAACGCGCGGCGCTTCGCGAGCTGGTGGAACTGTCGACTCAGTGCGCGGCGGAAGAGCGGCAGATCGAGGAGGCGCGGGCGGCGGAGTTGGCGAAGGAGGCGAAGGACCACGAGCGGTCGGTGTGGGGCGCGGACGAACGGGCGAAGAACGCGGAGGGACAGGTTCGCGAGAAGCACGCCGAACGGACAGGGCGGATCAAGGCGGAGTACGGCCAGTCGACGGCGGTCGCGCGGGACGCGGACGCGAAGGGGAAGAAGAAGGTTCAGCTCGACTTCGGCCCGCAGGAGGCGAAGGTCAAGAAGGCGTACGACGAGGCCGTGTGGCTGGCGGACGCCGAACTCGAGGCCCGGCAGGCGCAGGTGCGCGTCGAGCAGCGCAAGGCGAAGGACGACCTGAAGGAACAGGGCGAGGAGACGGACGCGCTGGAGTCCAAGGCCCAGGACCTGCTCAAGCTGTACAAGCACAAGTCGAACGAGATCGACGCGGCGGCCATGGCCGGGGAGGCCGAGGCGCCGGGGAACTTCGCGGCCAAGCGCGACGCGACGACCGCCGAGATCGCCAGGCTCGAGGCGCTGTTCGCCCCGCGGCTGTTCGTGGGGGGGCGGCCGATCCTGATCGTGCTCGTGCTGCTGGCGATCGCCGGCGGTGCGACGTACGTGATGAACATGGAGAAGGCGTTCAAGCCCGACCCCTACGTGATCGCCGGCGGGGCGACGCTGGTCGGCTCGGTCGCGCTGCTGCTGGTGATCCGGTCGGCGGCGAAGAAGAGCCTGCGGCGACAGTGGACGCGGACCTGGCGGGCGCTGGACGAGACCCGCAAGGCGTCGAAGCACGATTACGAGCAGACGCTCGACGCGCTGTCGCGGCGGGCCGACGAGGCGGCGCAGAAGCGCGCCGGCGAGGTGGGGGCGGCCAAGCAGAAGTATCAACCGATGCTGACGTCGCTGGGCGAGCGGAAGAAGGCGGCCGTCGCCGCGATCGACGCGGACACGGCCGCGAAAACAAAGGGCCACACGGAGCGGCGGGACCAGCTCAACAAGGAGGCGACCGATTCGCTCGAGCGCCACCTGGCGGACCTGAAGGCGAAGCTGGCGAAGGAACACGAGCAGATCGAGGCCAAGCACAAGGCGAAGGTCGCTGACATCAAGCAGCGGCATGCGGACGCGCGGGCGGCGCTGGAGATGAAGTGGAAGGACGGGCTCGCGCGGATCGCCCGGCCGATCGAACAGACGGGCGGGGGGCGCGAGGGCGAGGTCGTGTACGACTGGTCGAGCGTGGCGTGGAAGGATTGGACGCCGCCCAAGCGGTTCGCCCAGCTGATCCGGTTCGGCGAGCTCGAGGTGGACCTGAAGGCCATCACGGACCAGGTGCCGCAGAAGCTGGCGCTACCGGCGGCGTTCAGCGTGCCGGCGAATTTGGCGTTCCCGCGGCAGTCGTCACTGCTGATCCACACGGACCGCGAGGGCCGGCCCGAAGCGATGGCGGCCATGCAGATGGTGATGGCGCGGCTGCTGACCAACATGCCGGCGGGCCGCGTGAAATTCACGATCATCGACCCCGTAGGCTTGGGGCAGAATTTCGCCGGGTTCATGCACTTGGCGGACCACGACGAATCGCTGGTCGGCAGCCGCATCTGGACCGAGCGCGAGCACATCGAGCAGCGGCTGCTGAATTTGACCGAGCACATGGAGACGGTCATCCAGAAGTACCTGCGGAACGAGTACGAGACGATCGACGAGTACAACGCGCAGGCGGGCGAACTGGCCGAGCCGTACCGGTTTTTGGTGATCGCGGACTTCCCGGTCGGGTTCGAAGGCGACAGCTTCCGACGGCTCAGTTCGATCGCCAGCACCGGCGCGCGGTGTGGCGTGTACACGCTGGTCGTCCGCGACACGCGCGTCCCCATGCCGCAGGGCGCGCACTTCGACGAGCTCGAGGCTCACAGCGTCAACCTGGTCCGGCAGAACGGGCGGTTCGTCTGGCGGGACGAGGTCTTCAAGCAGTTTCCGTTGAAGGTGGACGCCCCGCCCAACGAGGCGACGCTGACGGAGATGATGGACGTCGTCGGCCGGTACGCGAAGGACGCCAACCGCGTCGAAGTCCCCTTCTGGCAGATCGCCCCGCGCGACGAGAGCGAGTTCTGGACGCGCACGGCCAAGAGGGACCTGGACGTGCCCGTCGGCCGGATGGGCGCGACGCGGCTGCAAAGCCTCAAGCTCGGCAAGGGCGTGGCCCAGCACGCGCTGGTCGCCGGTAAGACCGGTTCGGGTAAGTCGACGCTGCTGCACGCGATGGTGACGAACATCGCGATGTGGTACCGGCCCGACGAGGTCGAGCTGTACCTGATCGACTTCAAGAAGGGCGTCGAGTTCAAGACCTACGCGAGCCACGAGCTCCCGCACGCCCGGGCGATCGCCGTGGAGTCCGACCGCGAGTTCGGGCTGTCGGTGCTCCAGCGCCTGGACGCCGAGCTGACCCGGCGCGGCGAGATCTTCCGTAAGCTGGGCGTGCAGGACCTGGCGAGCTTCCGCGACTCGGGCAGCGGCCCGATGCCACGCGTACTGCTGGTGATCGACGAATTCCAGGAGTTCTTCAGCGAGGACGACAAGCTTGCCCAGGACTCGAGCACGCTGATCGACCGCCTCGTCCGCCAGGGCCGTGCGTTCGGGATCCACGTCTTCCTCGGGTCGCAGACGATCGGCGGGACGAGCGGGCTGTCGCGGTCGACGATCGGCCAGATGGCCGTCCGCATCGCGCTGCAGACGAGCGAGGCGGACTCGCAGCTCATCCTGGGCGACGGGAACAGCGCGGCTCGATTGCTCAGCCGCCCGGGCGAAGCGATCTACAACGACGCCGGCGGGCTGGTCGAGGCCAACAGCCCGTTCCAGGTCGCGTGGCTCCCGGACGAGCAGCGGGATGAGTTCCTCACCGCGGTGCTCGAGAAGACCAAGCGCGAAAACGCGTTCTATGGCGACCCCGCCGTTGTCTTCGAGGGCAACGCCCCGGCGGACGTGACCAAGAACGTGCGCCTGCGGGCCCTGCTGGACGGGCCGCGGCCGAGCGAGAGCGCGCCGCCGCCCGCCGCGCCGGTCGGGTATCTGGGCGAGCCCGTGGCGATCAAGGACCCGTCCGGGATCGCCCTCCGCCGGCAGAGCGGGAGCAATATCCTGGTCATCGGCCAGCAGGACGAGAGCGCGATGGCGCTGGTGCAGGCGATGATCGTTTCGCTGGCGGCGCAGCACTCCAAAACGAGCTGCCGGTTCGTCCTGTTCGACGGGACGCCAGCGGATTCGAACCTGACCGGCATCCTGCCGAAGGTGCGCGAGGTCGTCCCGCAAGAGGTCGAGATCGTCGAGTACCGGGCGGTCGAAGAGACGATGGCGAAACTGGCGGACGAGCAGGCGCGGCGGCAGGCGGCCGACGATCAGGCGGCACCGGCGGTCTACATCATCGTCTTCGGACTCCAGCGGTTCCGCGCCCTCCGAAAGAGCGAGGACAGCGGGTTCAGCTTCGGGTCGTCCATGTCCGACGAGGGCGGCGAGAAGAAGGTGGCGGCCGACAAGGCCTTCGCGGAACTCCTGCGCGAGGGCCCGGGGTTCGGCCTGCACGTGATCGGGTGGATCGACACGCCGGTCAGCATCGAGCGCACGCTCGACCGGTCGAGCATGCGCGAGTTCGACAACCGCGTGCTGTTCCAGATGTCCGCGAATGATTCGTCGAACTTGATCGACTCGCCGGCCGCGAACAAGCTGGGCATGTTCCGGGCGCTGGCGTACAGCGAAGAGCAGGGGACGATGGAGAAGTTCCGGCCGTACGCGCTGTTGCCCGAGGAGTTCCTGACACGGGTCAAGGAGAAGCTCCG
>DATHXE010000557.1:0-6822 GCA_035459845.1 Tepidisphaeraceae bacterium
CTGCGTCTCGCTGATGCCCATCTCCCACGGGATGCCGGCGTACTTGATCGACGTCAGCGGGCTCGCGCCGGTGCCGCCCGAATCGCCCGCGATCAGGATGTGGTCGGCCTTCGCCTTGGCCACGCCCGCCGCGACCGTGCCCACCCCGACCTCGCTGACCAGCTTCACGCTGACCCGCGCCTTGGGGTTGGAGTTCTTCAAATCGTGGATCAGCTGGGCTAGGTCCTCGATCGAGTAAATGTCGTGGTGCGGGGGCGGGGAGATCAGGCCGACGCCCGGCGTGCTGTGCCGGATGCTGCCGATGTACTCGTCCACCTTGTGCCCCGGGAGCTGGCCGCCCTCGCCGGGCTTGGCGCCCTGGGCCATCTTGATCTGCAGCTCGTCCGCGTTGGCCAGGTACTCGTTGGTCACGCCGAACCGCCCGGACGCGATCTGCTTGATCGCGCTGCGGCGGAGGACCTGCTTGGGCGCGAGCTTGTTGCCGTTAATGGTCAGCTCGGGGATCGTCACCGGCTTGCCGTCGGCGGCGACGTCGGGCTTGAACCGCCGCGGGTCTTCGCCGCCCTCGCCGGTGTTGCTCTTCCCGCCGATGTAGTTCATCGCGATCGCGAGGTTCTCGTGCGCCTCGGTCGAGATCGACCCGAGCGACATCGCGCCCGTCACCAGCCGCTTGACGATCTCCTTGGCCGGCTGGACCTGGTCCAGCGGGATCGGCGTGGCGGCCTTCTTGAACTTGAGCAGCCCGCGCAGCGTGCACCGGTTCCGCGTCTCGTCGTCGACGAGCTTCGTGTACTCACGGAACGCCTTGAACGAGTTGATGCGCACCGCGTTCTGCATCTTGGCGACCGACTCGGGGTTCCACATGTGGAACTCGCCGTCGCGCCGCCACTGGTAGTTGCCGCCGTTGGCGAGCACGACCTGGTCGACGTTGATCGGGGGGAACCCGCGGCGGTGCCGCAGCAGCGCCTCGGTCGCCAGCACTTCGATCCCGACCCCACCGATCCGGCTCGCCGTGCCGGTGAAGTACCGGTCGATCAGCTTCTTCGACAGCCCGATCGCCTCGAAGATCTGCGCCGCCCGGTACGACTGCACCGTCGAGATCCCCATTTTCGACGCGACCTTGATGATGCCCTTGTTCGCGGCCTTGATGAAGTTCTTCTTGGCCTGGTCGACCGTCAGGTCCTTCGGCAAAATGTTCTCGCGGTGCAGGTCCGCGATCGTCTCGAACGCGACGTACGGGTTGATCGCCCCGGCGCCGTACCCGATCAGCAGGCAGAAGTGGTGCACCTCGCGGGCCTCGCCGGTCTCCACGACCAGGCCGGCCTGCGTGCGCGTCCCCTCGCGGATCAGGTGGTGGTGCACCGCCGCCGTCGCCAGAAGCGACGGGATCGGCGCGTTCTCTGCGTTCACGTCGCGGTCCGACAGGATCAGGATCGACGCCCCGTCCTTCACCGCGACGGCCGCCGCCTTGCACAACTCGTCGACGGCCTTCTCCAGCCCCGCCTCGCCGTCGGCGGCCTTGAACACCATCGGCAGCGTGACGGCGCGCATGTCCGCCGTCGCGTGCTCGCGGATCTTCGCCAAATCGCCGTTGGACAAGATCGGCGTCTTCACCTTGATCAGCCGGCAGTGCTCCGGCGTCTCGTCGAGCAGGTTCCCCTCGCGCCCGAGGTACGTGTACAGGCTCGTGACCAGCGCCTCGAAGTTCGCGTCCAGCGGCGGGTTGGTCACCTGCGCGAAGAGCTGCTTGAAGTACGCGTACAACAACTGCGGGCGGTCGCTCAGGCACGCGAGTGGCGTGTCCGTGCCCATCGACCCGATCGCCTCACCGCCGGTGACGGCCATCGGCATCATCAGCATCTTCAGGTCTTCGACCGTGTACCCGAACGCGTGCTGGCGGACCAGCAGCGTGTCGTGGTCCGGCTGGTAGACGTTCTTGGGCTCCGGCAGGCTGTCGAGGTCGATCAGGTGCTCCTCGATCCAGTCCTTCCACGGCCGCTGCTGGACCAGCTTGTCCTTGATCTCCGTGTCGTCGACGATCCGCCCCTTCTTCGGGTCGATCTCGCACAGGAAGATCTTGCCCGGCTGGAGCCGCCACTTCTTGACGACGTCGGCCGGGTTCACCGGGATGACGCCGACTTCCGACGCCATGATGACCCGGTCGTCCTTGGTGACGTAGTACCGGCTCGGGCGCAGGCCGTTCCGGTCGAGCACGGCGCCGATCAGGTGACCGTTGGTGAACGAGACCGACGCCGGGCCGTCCCACGGCTCCATCAGGCACGCGTGGTACTCGAAGAAGGCCCGCAGGTCCGGGTTGTCCTTCTCCATCAGCGTGTTGTGCTGCCACGCCTCGGGGATCATCATCAGGATCGAGTGCGGGAGCGACCGCCCGTTGACGGACAGGAACTGCAGCGCGTTGTCGAACGTGGCCGAGTCCGAGCCAGACTCCGTGAGGATCGGGAACATCTTCTGGAGCTCGTCCCCGAACACCTTGGAGTGCAGCGACCCGTACCGGGCGCGCATCCAGTTGCGGTTGCCCCGCAGCGTGTTGATCTCGCCGTTGTGCGCCACGTACCGGAACGGGTGGGCCAGCCACCACGCCGGGAACGTGTTGGTCGAGAACCGGCTGTGCACCATCGCCAGCGACGACTCGAACTCCGGGTCGGTCAGGTCCTTGTAGTAGTTGCGCAGCTGGTCGGCCGTCAGCATCCCCTTGTAGATGATCCGGTTGGCCGACAGGGCGCAGATGTAGAACTCGTCCCGCGCCGCCTGTGCGAACTCCCCGAACTCGACGATGTTCTCGCACCGCTGGCGGACCAGGTACAGCCGCCGGTCGAAGTCCGACCGCTGGTAGAACGTCTCGCCCATCCCGACGAAGATCTGCCGGATGACCGGCTCCATCTTCTTCGGCGTCGGCCCGACGAACTGGTGGTCGACCGGGACGTCGCGCCACCCCAGGACCTTCATATCGTAGTCGTCGACGACCTTGTTCAGCGTCGCCTCGCACTGCGCGCGGGCCTTGTCGTCCTTGGGCAGGAAGACCATGCCGACGGCGTACTCGCCGAACTTGGGAAGCTCGGTGCCGAACTGCTTCTTGAACTCCCGGCGGAAGAACTTGTCGGGCATCTTGACGAGAAGACCGGCGCCGTCGCCCGAGTCTTCCTCGCACCCGCAGCCCCCGCGGTGGTTCATGTTCTCGAGCATCTGCAGCGCGTCGGAGACGAGCTGGTGGGAGGCGATGCCCTTCATCTGGCAGATGAAGCCGACGCCGCACGCGTCCTTCTCGAAACTCGGGTCGTACAGGCCCTGGGCGGGGGGGTAGCTTCTCATCGCTTACTTGTTTGTCTACAGGGTTTAAGCGTCGACAACGACATCGGGGCGCAAAGTCCCGAACCGCTCACTATAGCAATCGAGCCCCTCCTTAACAACTTTTTCGGCACAGCCGTTCGACCTGCGACGTCTCCGGCGGGTTAGACGCGACGTTCGACGGTTGACTGACAACACCCGTCGCCCGCACGCTTTACCGCCAACGCCGCCGAATTCGCACGCACCGGGTCGCTTGATTTGTGGGCAAAAGCGGTATGGCCCAACCTGCCGCTTGGGCTGTGCCTCAAATCTAGGCAAACGATTGGGCGGTGAAGCGTGGGCATCGGGAACTATTGGACCGCGGCGAGCTCCGAAACGCGTCTCGGGGCGGGCCGCGCCTCACGCGCGCGCGGCGTTCTCCGCTATAACCGCATCGCCCATGCACCCCGTCCCCCCGCCGGCCCAGCCCAATCAGAGTCTGATCGACGGCCTGACCGTCCTGCAGGCGCTCGCCGTCGCCGCCGGGCCGGTGGGGGGCCGCGCGCTCGCGCGTGAGCTCAATCTCGAGCCCACGCGCGTGAACCGGCTGCTCAAGACGCTCGCCTTCCTCGGCATGGCCGAGCAGACCTCGGACCGCAAGTACCTTCCCGGCCCGGGCATGCACATCCTCGCGGCCCGGTCGCTCTACGGCTCCGGGCTGGTCACACAGGCCATGCCGCACCTGGAAAAGCTGGTCGCGCGGTTCGACCGTGTCGTCGCGCTGGGCGTGTTGTGGCGCGACCAGGTCTCGTACCTCTATCACTGGCAGCCGGGCATCACGTCGGTCGAGGCCGTCGGCCGACTCAACGCGTACCCGGCGTCGCAGTCGTCGATCGGGCGCGTGATCCTGGCGCGGGCTTCTGAGGATTACGTACGCGCGCTGTACCAGGACAGGGAAATCCCGCTGTTCGCGGGCGGGATCGACGACCTGCTGGCCGCCCTGCGCAAGGAGCGCGAGCAGGGGTACGCGTACGTCGTGCAGCGCGCCGAGCCGTTCACGTCGTCGCTGGCGGTGCCGCTGGGCAACCCCCCGTACGCGGGGCTGGCGCTCGGCGGTGGCGTCCCGCCGGAGCAGGTGCAGGAGTGCGTCGTGGCGCTCCGCGAGGCGGCCCGGGAAATCGAGGCGGCGCGCGGGAAGAAGTGACGCGGTCCTCGTACCCTGCTTGCGTGGGATCGCCGGGCGCAAGTAGGATCGCGCACATGAGGAGCACTTCGAGCGGATGGTTGATTGCGGTGCTGGTGGGTGTCTGCGCGTCGGCCGGGTGTTCAGGGTTCGACGCGACGTACGAGAAGGCGCTGGCACAGGGCGCGCCGGCCGGGGGGATCGAAGGGGCATGGGACGGGACGTGGACCAGCCACGGCGGGCACGGCGGGGGGCGGCTGAGGGCGGTGATCGTTCGCGCGGGCCCGGACTCTTACCACGCGTGGTTCCGGGCGAGTTTCTGGAAGATCCTGGAGGCGAGCCAGGAGGTGGATTTGAAGGTTCAGGGGACTCCGGCGGCTGGGGCGGAAGTGCGGATGGCGGGGGAGGAGGACCTGGGCTGGCTGTACGGCGGGGTCTACAAGTACGAGGCGACCGCGACGCCGGGGAAGTTCGAGGCGACGTACACGTCGAAGTACGACCGCGGGGTGTTCGAGATGGCGCGACCGAGTGGGAAGTAGGAGGGTTTGAGATCGCGGTTGAGAGCGTGTGCGCGCGATTGGGCGTGTGCCGCGACGCCGCGAAGCGACTGCGGCGGGCCATTATGTGGTGAAGATCGGTCGTGTGGGGCGGTTAGATGTCGGCGCGGGTGACCCATTCGACCGCGCGGAGCGCGGATTCGAGCGCGCCTTGCATCCACGTATGGGCGAGTGAGGCGTGTTCGCCGGCGAGGGTGATTCGGCCTTCGGGGGCGGTCAGGGCGGCGTGGAGGGCGTCGTGTTGGCCGGGAAGGAACCAGGCGAACGCGCCGCCGGTGTTGGCGTGGGTGTCCCATGACCACGAGGCCCAGTGGCGCGCAGTTTTCGGGTCGGCGAGTTGTGGGTGGACGCGCGCCAGATGTCGGCGGGTGACGTCGTGCGCCACTGTGGGTTCGAGCGAGCCGAGCCGGCGCGCGCCTTGGCCCCACGAGTACGAGGCGAGCATCACGCCGGGGCCGGCGGAAACGGCGGGGTCGCGCTTCTCGGCGTTGTCGGACGGGTAGTAGGCGGTGCCGATCGGCAGATCCGTGTAGGAGCCGCCGCCGAAGATCTGGTCGTCGGCCTCCCAGAATCGGCGGTCGCAGACGGCGAGGACCTTGGTGGCGGCGTCGTAATTGAGCTGGCGGATCGCCCGCATCTTGGCGGCGGAGAAGGCGGGGTCGAGTTGTAGGCGCGAGAGGACGGGCAGGGGGATCGTGCAGATGATCAGGTCGGCCTCGGCGGTCTTCTCGGCGCCGTTCTCGCGGTAGAGCACGCCGGCCTTCTTGCGAGTGCCGTCCTGCCAGACCGTGCGGACCTCGCAGCCGAGGCGCGGCTTGGATTGGAGCTGGCCTGCGAACGCGGTGGCGAACGTGTCGGTGCCGCCGACGATCTCGTCGAATCCCTTAGACCAGAAGTCGAGCAGCTCTTCGCGGAGCGTTTCGGTCGCGCCGGTCGAGAGCTCCATTTCCTGACCGGCGGTGAGGGCGAGGAGCTCGGCGGCGTCGGGCGAGAGGCCGGTATCGGTGATCAGGTCGCCGAGCGACTTGCGGTCGAGGCCGCGGAGCTTTTCCGCGAACGGGGCCTTACCGGTGAGTTGGTCCTTCTCGTCGGCCGACATGCCGGTGACATGACCGGTAACGGCCTTGGCCCACCAGTCGTCGGGGTGCTGTTTCGCCTCGTCGGGCGTGAGCTTGTAGAGCTCATAGAGCGAGCGAACGTCCTTGATCCGCGCACGGCGGCCGCGGAGGAAGTAGTAGGCCTCCGGGTTGGACTGGACGAACTTGCGCAGCGGGAGCTTGAGCTCGGCGAGGTAGTGGCGGGTGATCGCGTGGACGGCGGGGACGCGCATCGCGCCGGCCTCACCGTACAAGCCGTTCTCGAAGCGGAGCGTGCGGACGCGCCCGCCGACGTGGGCGCGCTCTGCTTCGAGGATCGTGACGGTGTGGCCCTTGCGCTCGAGCTCGTAGGCGGCGCACAGGCCGGCCAGGCCCGCGCCGAGGATCAGGACGTGGCGCTTCTGCTGCGGCGCGTCGGCGGCGCGGGTGCGGTGGACGAGCGAGAGCGACGCGACGGCGCCGGTGGCGATTCCGAGGCGGCGGAGGAAGTGGCGGCGGGAGATGGGGAGCATGGGCGTAGGTTAACGAGGGCGAAAATGGTGTGGGGCAAGGGCCGTTCCGGGTGCCATGCCCTCGCACCGCGCCAACCGACCTCGATTACGCGTGTTCGTAATCGCGGTGAGTGGGCATGCCCCAGCGGCTCTCGCGTCCGAAGTCCGAACGCCGTTGGGGCATGCCCACGCGAGCCGACCTCGCCGTT
>DATHXE010000558.1:0-1500 GCA_035459845.1 Tepidisphaeraceae bacterium
GCAGCCGCGCCAGCGTCTCGTCCGCCAAAATCGGCGCGTGCGCCCCGCGCCCGTCCTGCGACAGCTTCGCGAGCAGGTACGCCGCCAGCGCGGGCACATCATCCCGCCGCTCGCGCAGTGGCGGCACGCGCACCCGCGCCACGTTCAGCCGGTACAGCAGGTCCGCCCGAAACTGCCCCTTCGACACCAGGTCCTGCAAGTCGCGGTGCGTCGCCGCGATCAGCCGCACGTCCACCCGCCGCAGTTCCGTGCTCCCCAGCCGCGACACGACCGGCTCGTCCAAAAACCGCAGCACCTTCGCCTGCGCCGCCGCCGGCAGCTCGCCGATCTCGTCCAGGAACAGCGTCCCCCCGTCGGCCTCTTCGAACCGCCCCGGCTTGCGCCGGTCGGCCCCGGTGAACGCGCCCTTCTCGAACCCGAACAACTCGCTCTCGATCAACGTGTCCGGCAGTGCGGCCGCGTTGATCGCCACGAACGGGCTCGCCGCCCGCGCCCCGTGCGCGTGGATCGCCCGCGCCACCAGTTCCTTCCCGCTCCCCGTCTCCCCGAGCACCAGTACCGGCATCGTCCGCCCGGCGACCGCCCCGATTTGCTTGAACAGCTCCTGCATCGCCGGCGTCGCCCCGACCATCTTCGGCGAGTTCCCGCCCGCCGCCGCCGCCTGCGCGTCGCGCACCTCCCCGCCCGCGCCCATCTCCTTCCGCCGCGCCGCGCGCGACAGCATCAACCGGTCGACCAGTTGCCCCGCCTTGTCCAGCGACACCGGCTTGACCAGGTAGTCGTACGCCCCCCGCCGCATCGCCTCGATCGCCGCCTCCATCGTCCCGTGCGCCGTCATGATGATCAGCGCCGGCGGTAAGTCCTGAGTCCTGAGTCCCGAGTCCTGAGTTCCCCTTTCATCCTTCATCCTTCCGCCTTCATCCTTGCGCCCTGAACCCTGAACCCCGACCCCTGAACCCTGCAACGCTTCCATCGCCTCCAGCCCCGAGATCCCCGGCAGGCGGATGTCGAGGAAGATCGCGTCCGGCCGCGTCTGCCCGACCTTCGCGATCGCCTCTTCGGCGCTGGGCGCGACGAACACCTCGTCCCCGCGCTCCCGGAAATACCGCGACAGCGCGAAGCAGATCGCGGGTTCGTCGTCGACGATGAGCAGGCGCGCGGGCATGAGTCCCGCATTCTAGTCCACGCCGCGCCCCGACGCACGGCCGGCCGGCGCGGTCGGCGCGCCGCACTCGGGACAATGCGCGAGAACGCGGCCCCCGTCCGGCGTCGCCCGAACGTCGTACCCGCACCGCGCGCACAGCCCTACTCGTCGCCGCCCACGCCGGCGGCGCCACCACCCGGCCGTCCACACCGCCGGCAGCAGGGCAGTGCCGCACATCACTGGCCACCACGGAACGACGGCCCACTCGATCCGCCCCCCGCGCGGCCGGCCCTCGGCGCTCCAGAGCGACGCCATCACGTCGTCGAACTTCCCCCGCTCGAACCCCATGAACGACG
>DATHXE010000559.1:0-7518 GCA_035459845.1 Tepidisphaeraceae bacterium
CAGGGGGTCAAGGCGAACGGCCACGCGACCGGTGGGAACGGGTCGTCGTCCGCCCGGGGGCCCCGGCTCTTGGGGATCATGACCCGGCGGGACCTCAAGTTCCAGGAAGACGACAACCGCAAGGTGGGCGACGTGATGACCAAGGAGAACCTGGTCACCGCGCCGGAGGAGACGAGCCTCGAGGACGCCGAGCGCATTCTTTATCGGTCGAAGGTCGAGAAACTGTTGCTGGTGGACAAGGAGGGCCGCCTGAGCGGGCTGATCACGATGCGCGACATCGACAAGCTCCACCAGTACCCCAACGCGTGCAAGGACAAGCGCGGGCGGCTGCGGGTCGGGGCGGCGACGGGCGTGCTCGACTTCGAGCGGATCGAGGCGCTGATCAAGGCCGACGTCGACGTGGTCGTGGTCGACACGGCCCACGGGCACTCGAAGAACGTCATCGAGACCGTCCGGCAGATCAAAAAGCAGTGGAACATCCAGGTGATCGCCGGGAACATCGCGACGGCGGCGGCCGCCAAGGAGTTGATCGACGCCGGCGCCGACGGCATCAAGGTCGGCATCGGCCCGGGGTCGATCTGCACGACGCGGATCATTTCGGGCGTGGGCGTGCCGCAGATGACGGCGATCCTCGAAGCGTGCTCGGTGGCGATCCCGGCGGGCGTGCCGGTGATCGCGGACGGCGGGATCCGCCAGTCGGGCGACATTTCCAAGGCCATCGCGGCCGGGGCGCACGCGGTCATGATGGGCAGCCTGTTCGCCGGGCTGGACGAGTCGCCGGGCGAGACGGTGATCTACCAGGGCCGGCGGTACAAGGCGTACCGCGGCATGGGCTCGATGGGCGCGATGGTGCAGGGCTCGAAGGACCGATACGGGCAGAAGGACGTCACGAGTTCGAAAAAGCTCGTGCCCGAGGGTGTCGAGGGTCGCGTGGCGTACCGCGGGCCGCTGAGCGACTTCGTGTACCAGATGGTCGGCGGGCTGCGGGCCGGGATGGGCTACTGCGGCGCCAAGAGCATCGAGGAGTTCCGCACCAAGGCCCGGTTCACGCGGATCAGCGGGGCCGGGATGGTCGAGAGCCACCCGCACGACATCCACATCACGAAGGAAGCGCCGAATTACTCGGTGGAGTACGCCGCGGAGACGGCGAACCGGTAAGATGTCGGCGGTAAGCGATCGGTGGGGCAGACAGCCTTGTCTGCCCTGACTTCCCCCGGGCGTTCAAACACGGACGGCGTCATGACCATCGGACGTACTGGATCGGAACTCCGCGTTTGTGACCGTCGCGCGTCCCGGGGGGCGATTCTCGCGTCCATGTTGCTCCTGCTTGGCGCGCCCCTGGCGTGCACGAACTCGGGCGCGTCGGCCGATAAGAAGGCGACGACCCGCACGTCGGAGGCGGCGCTGACCGACCCGTACGGGAAGTGGTCGAACGTGGACACGAACATCTCGGGTGACGGCCCGGCCGCCAAGCCGGACAAGGGCGGGTGGAAAGAAGACCTGGACCGTTTACTGATGAAATGAGCGTGGGGTATAAGTCACGAGTTCATGGTCACCGGAGGTGGCCAAGCCGCTGTTGGAACCATTCTCACCGTCGCGACGACCCTAACTACCATGACTCGCACCCTCCTCACCGCCGTCGCGCTCGTCGCCTTGACCACCGGTTGCGCCCAGCGGCAGAAGACCGCGGGCGAGCGCATGCTCAATGTGCCCCCGGCCCAGCCGACCGCCGTTGCCCAGGCTCCGGTGGCCCCGCCGGTCGTTGACACTCCCACCCCGGCGGCGCCCGCGACCCCGGTGACCCCGGCCGTGCCCGCGACGGTCTCCACGCAGCCCGCGCCCGGCGTTACGACGACCGCCGCGGTGCCGCCGGTCGACCCGTCGCAGCTCGCCCCCGACGCCGACCAGGCCGCCCGCCTCCGCGGGTGGAACCGCACGACCGCCCTGTACCAGAACGGCAACGTGATCGCGGGCCCCGTTTACCGCTACCTCCCACCCGCGCCCCGGAGCAACCGCCCGGCCGACGTCCAGTTCTCCGACTTCGCCCAGACGGCCCTCGCCGTCCCCCAGTTCATCGCCACGCCCTTCTGGATGCTGATCACCCCGACCCAGCTCGAAGTCCTGTACACCGGCGAACAGTTCGCCCCCTCCTACACGCTCGACGATCCGATCGACCAGTCGCGCGTGAAGACCCGCGGCATCCACCGGATTTGGAAGTAATAGTGCGCGCAGTCGCGTAACCCACGGAACAAGTTCCGCGGGCTTTCAGATGCGCGCTCGACGTCGACGTGCTCGCGCGTTAGTGAAAGAGTTTTCGCGCGGTCGCCGCCGCGCTCGGGACGCGCGGGGTGGTCGCGGAATTCGCCACGGGTGCGGGGTTGGTCCGCGACGACCCGCGGCGTGTCGCCGGCGCCTTGCCGGGTGCAGCCGCGACCGTTGCTTTGTCGCGTTTGGCGATCGGCGCCGTGCTCGCCACGACCGGCTTGGTCGTCGACGCCCTCGCGTTCGCCACGGTTCGCGTCGTCGGGCTTGCCGGCTTCTTTGTCTTGGTCGCCACCGCGACGCGCGCGGCCGCCGCCGGCCGCCGCTGGACGAGCTTGGCCAGGTGCGGCCCGGCCACGACCGGGATCGCGACCGCCGAGATCGCGCCCACGCTCACCCACGCCCAGAACTTCCCACTCAGCATTTCTTCGTCTCCTGACGTGCGAGCGTGCGCGCGGATCTCGCGCGACCGCAGTCGACGTTCATCGTCACATCCCGACCGCGGTGATGAATCTCGACGTCATTTCACCACGCGGACGTACCCAGACGCGCCCCGCAAGCGGGGCGGCTACAAGGGATGATCACCGCGTCTCCCCATCAAACCATCACCCCACCTCCCCATCCCTCCTTCCACCCATCTCCTCCCCCGCAACTCCTGCTACACTCCCCGCATGCCCCGCCGCCCGCCTTCGACCGCACCGCGCCGCCGGCCGTCGCTCGACTTCTCGCTCACCGGCCTGCTCTACTGCGGCATGATGATGTTCATGGGACTGGCCGCCGTGAACACGCAGGCCAACCTGCTGTTCGGGGTGTTCGGGTTGATGATCGGCGTGCTCCTCGTCGCGGCACTCATTTCCCGTACCGTGCTCCGCCGGCTGGTCCCCAAACGGGTCATGCCCGAGAGCGCGGTCGTCGGCGAGCCGATCGCGGTCGGGTACGAGTTCACCAACACCAAGCGGTTCTGGCCGTCGCTGTCGGTCACGCTCTCGGAGCTCGACGGGGCGGACGCGTTCGACGCCCAGCCGCGGGCGTACCTGCTCCACGCGGCCCCGCGCATGACCGCGAGCGTCCCGGCCGAGCTGGTCCCGCGCCGGCGGGGGCTGTACGTGCTGGACCGGTATCAGCTCTCGACCAGTTTCCCGTTCGGGTTCATCAAGCGAGCGGTCGACCGGCGCGAGCGCGACTCGGTGCTGATCTTCCCGGCGATCGCCAAGGTCGACCCGCGCCTGCTGGCCCTCTGCCGAAGCGCCGACCAGGCCGGCGCCGCGATGCGCCCGCGCCGCGGGGGCGACGACGAGTTCTACGGCGTCAAGGAGTACCGCCCGGGCGAGAACCCCCGGCGGATCCACTGGCGCCGATCGGCCCGCACGGGCGTGCTGGTGACGCGAGAGATGACGCAGGTGTCGCCGCCCAAGCTCGTGCTGCTGGTCGACACGCACGTCAAGTCGCGCACGCCCGAGGAGCACGCGCGCGTCGAGAAGGCGATCGCGATGGCCGCCTCGCTCGCCTCCCACGCGCTCGACGCGGGGTTGATGGTCGGGCTGTTCGCGTGGGGCCGCCCCGACCAGTCGACCGACGCCCGCCCGCCGTCGCGCGTCCCAGATTACGAGACGCCCCCGGCCGCCCCCGCCGACGGCGCCGCCACGTCCGCCCCCGAACAGTGGCTCTCCGTCGCCCCAAATCGCGGCAAGCGTCACCGCCGGGACCTGCTCGCGTACCTCGCGCAGTTGCCGCTCAACACCGCGCGCGACACGCAGGCGCTGCTGGACGCCAGTCGCGGGTTCTACGCGACGGCGTCGCCGGTGCTGCTGACGCCGCAGGACCTGCAGGTGGGTTTGGCGGAGCAATCCCGGGGTTCCGTAGTGGTCCTCGCCGTTCCCAATCCGACACACCAGAAATATTTCACGTTCGAGACGCCGGTGGATTTCGCGACGTGTATGCCGCCGGACCAGGAGCCCGCGAAATCAGGCGACATCGTTTAGCGCGACCCGAGGTGCGGCGACAGCACCGCTCGCCGGGTGAGCGCGACGCCAATAACGACGGCGATAAAATCCACACGGGTAGGAACCACGCCCCTATAATCGTGCTCGGCCCGTCACCGCGAGGCAACTATGCAGATCACACTCACTCCCGACGACCAACGTTACATCGAAGAGCAGGTCCGTGCGGGTCGGTATCAGTCCGTCGACCAGGTATTGTCAGCCGCGGTCGCCAACTTGCGCCAGGCGGATCACACGGGCGACTTCGCGCCCGGCGAAATGGACAAGTTGATCGCCGAGGCCGAGGAGGACTTCGCACGCGGCGACGTCCTGACGCTCGACGAGGTGCGGGCTCACTTCTCCAGGAAATCGGCCGACTACCGCGCACGGCACTGACCTCCGTCGCCCAATGGAGCCACTCCAGTTCATCATCGCCCGCCGCGCCTTACACGACTTGGACGAGATCTGGGACCACTTGTCTCGTCAGGCGGGCGCGGACGTCGCTGACGGCATGAACGACCGAATCATGAGCGCCATCGGGCGGTTGAGCCGCGTGCCGCACATCGGCCACACGCGCCGCGACGTGGCCGACCCGCGCTACTTGTTCTGGGTCGTCAGGCCGTACGTGATCGCCTATCGGCGCGAGCACGATCGGCTCCGCGTGGCGCGCGTCGTCCACGGCGCGAGGGACTTTCGCAGGATCTTCCGGAGTGCCCCGCCGGCAGAGTGATTCGATGACCGCGCTCGCGCGTTTTTCCCCATGTACGACATCAAACAATTCCGCCCCACCCTCTACCTCGTCCTGGCGATGAGCCTGACCGGCTTTTCGCTCGCCGTCGAGCTTCCCGGGCTTTGGTTGCTCTCGCTGCTCGTGCTGGGCGTTCACGGGTGGCTCACGCGGACGGACCGGTTTCGCCCGCTCCCGCGGCTGGCCGCCAACGGGGTCACGCTCGCCGCCCTCTTTTACACGTTCCAGGCGATCCGCACGCAGCCGACGCCGATCATCACGATCGGGCAGTTCCTCGTCTTCCTCCAGCTCGTCAAGCTGTTCGAGGTGCGGGCCAACCGCGATTACGCCCAGCTCCTGGTCCTGTCGCTGCTCCTGATGGTCGCGGGGGCGATCTCGACGGCGGGGCTGGCGTTCGGCGTGCTGTTCGTCGCGTACCTGTTCGTCGCGCTCTACTGCTGCCTGCTGTTCCACCTCAAGATCGAGAACGACGCCGCCCTGCTCGCCCAACTCCCGCCGGGCACCGACCCGAAGGCCGCCGCCGCGCGTGCGGCGCGGGCCCACGGCCTGCGCGCCAGCGCCGCCACGGTCCGCCAGGACCAGCGGTTCCTCGCCCGGAGCATGAAGAAGCTGGCGGGGCTGGTCGCGGTCGTGTCGCTGATCACGGCCGTGTTCGTGTTCCTGTTCTTCCCCCGCGGGGCCGGGGCGGGCATGTTCGGGGGCGTGCAGTTCCGGGCCGGGCAGGCGTTGACCGGGTTCAGCGACGACGTGTCGTTCGGGTCGATCACGCGGATCCAGCAGAACACGGAGATCGTCGCCAACGTCAAGGGCACGCACGCCGACGGTCGCGCCTTCGACGGGTCGCGCGTCCTTTACCTCCGCGGCAAGACGTTCGACGTGTACAACCGCACGCTCCGCAAGTGGGACCGCACGACCGCCGGTCGCGGCCGCGGGAGCGGCATGGGTTGGGGCCCCGAGTTCGGTCACAACGCCCAGGCGGGCGTCACGACCGACCCGTTCATCGAGGTCCCGGCCGGGGGCGAGGCCGTCTCGCTCGACGTTTCCCTCCGCCCGACCGGGACGCGCACCCTGTTCGTTCCCGCGAACCCGATCAGGCTCACGCCCGGCCGGGACCTGGGCAAGGTGCGCTACTCGCGCGTCGACCACGCGATCACCACGAGCGGGGAGGTCGTCTCGCGGCTCGAGTACCGGAGCGACGCCCAGTACATCACACCGGACGACGACCTGGTCGCCGACACCGCCCGCCCGGGGTCAGTGCCGGTGCGGCCGCGCGTCGGCGGCGACCCGGACGTGCGGGGTTCCGGCAGCGATCCGGCGCACCACATCAACCCGCGCGTCGCCGAGTACGCCCGCCGCCCCGAGGTCTCGGGCGACGCGCAGGACCCCGATCTCGCCGCCAAGCGCGACCCCGCCGGCCCCGTCACCGACCTCGACGAGCGCATCGCCAACAACGTCCAGCGTCACCTGCTGACCAAGTTCCAGTACACGCTCGACCTCCCCGGCACCGTCACCGTCGACTCGACCCGCGACCCGATCGAGCAGTTCCTCTACGACTGGAAGGTCGGCCACTGCGAGTACTTCGCCAGCTCCATGACCCTCATGTGCCAGTCGCTGGGCCTGCAGGCGCGCATGGTGACGGGGTTCAAGTGCGACGAGTACGACCGGTCGATGGGCAACTACTTCATCGTCCGCCAGAGCCACGCCCACGCGTGGGTCGAGGTGCGCACGCCCAACGGCTGGCGCCGGTTCGACCCGACGTCGGGGAACGAGGCCGCGGTCCCGTCCAAGCGCTCCGCCTGGCAGGCGATCAAGCACTTCTTCGCGTTCCTGGATTACAAGTGGGCGAGCTCGGTCATCGCGTACGACGCCGAGCGCCGCGACTCGCTCGTGGCCAACCTGGACCGCAAGCTGGTCGAGTCGGTCGCCAACTCGGGCGTCAACCCGCGCTCGGTCTCGCAGTCGATCTCGGCGTGGTGGAACGGGATCGTCGACTCGGTCGGCCGGTGGCTGGACGGCCGCGGGGGGTGGTCGACCGCCGACTCGGTCCGCATGCTCGTCACGGTCGGCGTGGCGATCGGGCTCCTGCTGTTCGTCCGCCGGTCCGTCAAGCGGCTGCGCATGCGGGCCCGCGCGCGCCGGATCGGTTTGGCGGCCCTACCCACGTCCGAGCAACTCCGCCTGGCCCGCCAGCTCGGGTTTTACGACCGCCTGATGAAGGTCCTCGAGCGCCACAAGGTCTCCCGCCCGCCCCACCTCACGCCGCAGGAGTTCGGGCAGTCGCTCACGTTCCTGCCCAACGAGGCGTTCACCGCCGTCAACACGCTGACCGGCGCGTTCTACGCCGTGCGGTTCGGCGAGCAGCCGTTGTCGCACGACCGCCAGAAGGAGCTCGACGCCGAGGTCGACAAGCTCGAGCCCCTCCTCGCGTCGCCCGTAACGGTGCGGTGACGACTGATTCGACGGGGCCGAAACACTTCGAGGCGCCCCTCCCTCCACGCCGGAGCCGGAGCCTCAGGCGACGGCCCGGAT
>DATHXE010000560.1:0-2690 GCA_035459845.1 Tepidisphaeraceae bacterium
GCCCATCGCAGGCAACCGAGGGGGGTTATCGGGGGAAAACCGCTTTGAGTCCGATAACGAACCGGGTTCACCGCCTAAAAACGCGGATCGGGGTGGAAAACGGGCGGGGCAATAATAATGGCACGCCCGTTGTTGATGCCGCTTTGACTCATCCGCGACAACCGGAGCGATGGGAAGAGTGAAACTGACCGGCGTCCAGCGAGCGGACAATATCCGCCGGGGGTCGCGGGGCTGAAGTTTACATGGACCAAAACGGACCGCTCCGGGGCTGGTCGCGCGTGCAGTGGTCGAGCGTCACACCCCTCAGCAGGAGATTCGTATGCAGATGATCGAAGCCGTGATCAAGCCCCACAAGCTTGACGCCGTCAAGACCGCCCTGGCGAAGCTGGGCATCCTCGGCGTGACGGCCGTGGAGTGTAAGGGCTTCGGCCGGCAGATGGGTCACACGGAGCGCTACCGCGGCGCCAAGATGGACGTCGGGTTCGTGCCCAAGGTGCTGCTCAAGATCTGCGTCAAGAGCGAGGAGACCAGCAAGGCCGTACAGGAAATCGTCGAGGCGGCCCGCACCGGCGAGGTCGGCGACGGGAAGATCTTCGTGTACCCGATCGCCGAGGTCACGCGGATCCGCACGGGCGAGAAGAACGAGTCGGCGCTGTAATCACCTCCGAATTCACCCGGGCACGGATCGCCCGGATCCAGTCGAACGCGTCGCGGCGAGCCACGGACGGCGATACGCAACGAGTCGTTTAACAGTCGTAGTCGTAACCAATTCAGAACAAGTGGAAGCCGGGCGCGGCGCCCGGCCGACCGGTCTTTCATTGTCTTCGCCGGACGGGCGCGGCGCGTGCGACGCGCGGCCGCCGGCGTTGGAGGAATGTCATGGTGCGTGGTGCGTTGAAGCAGTTGGCGTCCGGACGGGCGCTGTGGATGGTGCTCATGGCGATGTGTCTCGCCACGTTCGCGGGCGTGACCCGCGCGGCTGAGCCGACCGCGGCGGAGAAGGCCGCGGCGGAGGCGAAAGATAAGGCGGCGGCGGCGCTCAAGGCCGAGATCGAAAAGCGACCGTCGAGCCCGGCGCCGGCGGTCGTGCCGGTCGACGTCTACTCGTACAAGGCCCCCAACGGGAAGTTCTACGTCGACGAGGCCGCCTACAAGGACGAGCAGGAAGTCGCGGCGATCTACGCCAAGCCCGAGTACAAGGCCGCCGAGGCCACCGCCCCGGTGGTCGGCAAAGATGCCACCAATTCCGGCGACGTCGCGTGGATGCTGACCAGCGCCGCGCTCGTGCTCATGATGACCGGCCCGGGCCTCGCGCTGTTCTACTCCGGGCTCGTCCGGCGGAAGAACGTCCTGGCGACCATGATGCAGTCGTTCATCCTCATGGCGATCGTCTCGGTCGTGTGGGCGGTGGTCGGTTACAGCCTGGCGTTCGCCGAGGGTAGCACGCCGTACATCGGCGGGCTCCGGTTCGCCTTCCTCAAGGGCGTCGGCGCCGAGGCGTGCGAGTACGCCCCGACGATCCCTCACCAGCTCTGGATGATCTACCAGTGCATGTTCGCGATCATCACGCCCGCCCTGATCTGCGGCGCGTACGCCGAGCGCATGAAGTTCAGCTCTATGGTGATCTTCTCGATCCTGTGGCTGTTGGTCGTTTACTGCCCGATGGCCCACATGGTCTGGGCCAAGGGCGGTCTGCTCAACGCGTGGAACGGCGGCAAGGTGCTGGCGATCGACTTCGCCGGCGGCACGGTCGTGCACATCGCCTCGGGCGTGTCGGCCCTGATCTGCTGCCTCGTCATGGGCAAGCGGCGCGGGTACGGCAAGGTCCCCATGCCCCCGCACAGCGTCGTCCTCTCCCTGATCGGCGCCGCCCTCCTGTGGGTCGGCTGGTTCGGGTTCAACGCCGGTTCGGCCCTGTCCGCCGGCCCCGCCGCCGTCAATGCGTTCCTGACCACCCACTTCGCGGCGGCTACGGCCACGCTCGGGTGGGTCGTCGTCGAGTGGATCAAGACCGGTAAGCCGACCGTCCTGGGCGCGATCTCCGGAGCCGTCGCCGGCCTGGTCGTGATTACTCCCGCCGCCGGCTACGTCACGCCGAACTACGCCCTGATCATGGGCTTCCTCGGCGGCGTCGTGTGCTTCTTCTCTGCCACCTCGCTCAAGCACGCCCTCGGGTACGACGACTCGCTCGACGCGTTCGGCGTCCACGGCATGGGCGGAACGCTTGGGGCGATCCTCACCGGTGTGTTCGGCGTGTGGGCGGTCAACAACGTCCCGGCGTACGTCGCTGCCGGGGCGACCGAAGGCAAGATCGGTCTGCTCGAGGGTGGCACCGCCCTCACGGCCCAGTTGATCGCGACTGGCCTGACCTGGGTCGTCGCCGCGGTCGGGTCGTTCATCCTGCTCAAGCTCGTCGACGTGGTCCTCGGCCTCCGCGTGACCGAAGCCGACGAGTACGAAGGCCTGGACATCAGCCAGCACGGCGAGCGCGGGTACAACTTCGAGGAAGAGTTCGGCGGCACCGTCCTCGAGGGCAGCGATTCGGCCGCCCCCGCGGTGGCCAAGGTCGGCTCGACCGCAACCGCGAAGGTGTCGCACGCCTGACCCCAACGGGTCTGACCGCACCGGCCACGCCAGCGCGGTCGGACGATGACTTCCAACGCCCGCCCCGTGGGGGTCGCCGGGTGAAC
>DATHXE010000561.1:0-1501 GCA_035459845.1 Tepidisphaeraceae bacterium
ATCACCGAGCGCCTGATTGCCGAGCGGAAAGCCTCGGGCCTCGACGCGCACGACGAGGTCTGGGACGGGGTCTACTTTATGCCGCCGATCGCGAATAATGAGCACCAATCATTTCTGGGTCGAATGGTCGTCGTGTTCGGAAATCTCGTGACGCTGAAAGGGCTAGGCGAAGTGGTGCCGGGCGCGAACGTGTCAGACCGGGACGACTGGACGAGCAACTATCGCGTTCCCGACATGCTGGTTTTCCTCAACGGAAATCCGTCGGTCAACAAGGTGACCCATTGGCGGGGAGGCCCGGACCTTGCCGTCGAGATCGTCAGTCCGCGCGACCGTTCCCGAGAGAAGCTGGCGTTTTACGCCGCCGTCGGCACGCGCGAAGTGCTCCTGATCGACCGCGACCCGTGGCAACTCGAACTTTACCGACTTTCGGGCGACGAGATGGTCGAGGTCGGCCGGTCCTCGTTGCAGGCGTCGGAGTCAGTCGCGTCCGCAGTTGTGCCGGTGTCGCTGCGCATGATCCCCGGAGCTCAGCGCCCGCAGATCGAAGTCACGTCACTCGTGACTCGTGAGTCGCTTACGATCTGAACTCGCCGGGCCGACGGAAAACCCGTGGACAAGTTCGTGTGTACGCTGGCACCGAGGGATCACCTTTCCGCCCTCACCCCCGCTCCACACCCTCTTCCCCGAAATACACCGTCTCCCCCGCCTTGATCACCTCGATCCCGATCTCCCGCGTCTTGAGCTGCTCGGCGTCCACGGCGTACAGCGGCGAGATCTCGATCTGCGCCGCCGGCTCGCCGTGGGCGCGCTCGACGTCCACGCCCGCCATCTCCAGCCACTCGGCGGCGCGGCGGATCTGATCCCGCTTGCTCGTCGCCGGCGAGTCGTCGCCCTGCGCGTTCTTCACCGGGCTGAACTCCTCGTCGCGCTTGGTCGTGTAGACGATCGCGTTCTGGGCCAGCGGGATCGCGTCGAACACGAACTGCTCGAGCTTCACCGCGTTGGGCTTCTCCGGCTTGACCGCGTTGCCGGCCGCGTCGACGTACGGCACCTTTTTCTCCGCCCGGTGCCAGGGGAGATTGAGTTCGCCGCCCTCGTTCAGACGCTCGATGAAGCTGACGCGCAGCGCGTGGATCGCGATCGACCCGGCGTTGAACAGCAGCGCGCCGTTCGGGCCAGTGCGCCTCGCGACCTCCTCGGGCAAATCGGAGTACTCGATCACCTGCAACTTGCCGTCGCCGATCGCGAAGTTGCCGACCTTCTCCACCGCGTGCGCCTTGGCCACCGTCTTGCTCGACATCTCCGACCCGGTCAGGTCGTGCAGGCCGATGAACAAGGGGTCGATCGTGTGGACGATCGGGTTGTCGACCTGGAAGTACGAAAGGTGCTCGACGCCGCGCTTGCGCATGTCGGCGATCGCGCCGCTCTTGTACAGCGCCCGGAGCGACCCGCCGTGCCCGTCGGGCGAGAGCGCGAGCGAGTCGGGCGTGTCGAGCAGGAT
>DATHXE010000562.1:0-4699 GCA_035459845.1 Tepidisphaeraceae bacterium
GCCGTCGCCGCTGACGTCGAAGTCGGTCGGGCAGAACGAGTCGACGTCGAGCTGGAGGTTGAGCCGCACGCGCGACTGCGTGCCGGCGTTGCCGCGCGCGCAGTGCAGCGCGTGGACGACCTCGCCGGCCAGGTTGAACCACGACCCGTCGGCGGCGACGATCCGGCGCGCCAGGCCGGCCGTCTCGGGGTCGAGGCGGGCCAGGTGCGGGAGCTGCTTCTGGAGGGCGGCCACGAGCGGGGCCAGGGCCTGCGGGTCGAACTTGGCCAGCGCGTCGGACAGGGTCGAGCGGGCGACCCGGCCGACGCCGGTCAGGGCCTGGACGTCGGCGTGCAGGCTCAGGTCGTCGACCGTGCGGAGCGACCGGGCGGCCGGCTCGAACGCGGCGGCCAGCAGGACGCCGACGACGCCGCGCAGGTGCAGGCGCTGGTTGCGTGGCACGGCGGCGGGCGGACGTGCGCGTCGAACAGGCGCATGGCCGCGTCGACCGCCCGCACCACCCGTCGGGTGGGCTCGGGGGTCGTCGGCGGGGATGGGTCGGCGGCGGCGGCGATGCCCCGCAGCATGCCCGACCGCCGGCAAAAGCGCAAGTCCGGGGTGCGCCGTTTTTTTTTCGCGGGCGAAATGCCGGACGGTATTGGCTCTGCCCACCCTACGGTCTGCGCCTCACCGCAACCCCGCCACCCGCGCCGGCCATTCGGTCGGCAGATCCGCCACCACGAACGCCTGCCCCGCCACCGCCCCCGCCGCCAGATACCCGCTCCGAACCGCCCCCTCCATCGTCGCCGGCCAATCCGTCCGCGTGTAATCGCCCGCCAGATACAGGTTCGCCAGTCCGCCCCCCACCGGCGCCTGCCCCGGGCGAATCCGATCCACCCCGGGCGTCGGGGCGAACGTCGCCCGCTTCTCGATCACCGTCACGCCGCGCACCAGCGTCGCCTCCCGCGCCAGCGGGAACAGCGCCCTCACCTGCGCCTCGAACTCCCGCAGCATTTCCTCCTTCGGCCGATCGACCCACGATCGCGCCGCGCTAATCACCCCGTGCACCACCCGCCCCTGCGCGTCCTTTCGGAACAACCACTGCAGCGGCCCCGAGATCAGCGCCGCGTGCGGGTCCCGCATGACTGGCCGATCGAACGTCAGATGCGCCCCCAGGATTGGCACCGAATCCAGTTGATCGAGGTGATCGAACCGCGAATCCCGCACGACCCACTCGCCCGGCACGATCTTCCTCGCCGCGTGATGGTTCGTCGCCAGCACCACCGCATCGGCCGCGATCGCTTCGCCGGATGACAACCGCACACCGCTCACGCGCCCACCCTCAATCACCAACCCCGCGACGCGCGTCCCCAGCCGCAAATCCTCGATCGGCAATCCCGCGTACAGCGCCGCTAGCGTGCACGCCGGCACGCCGACGACGTACCCGTGCCGGTTCGCCAGCAGCGATTCCTGAAACACCTGGATCGCGTAAGTGGCCGAGCAGCGGCGCGTCTCCTCGTTGAGCGCGCTGATGATGATCGGGTCGTAGAAGCGCTTCACGAGCGACTCGGGCTGCCCGTGCTCGTCGAGCCAGTGCCCGAACGGCACGTCCGCCAGCGCCCGTGCTCCGTCGCGGCCCATGCGGAGCATCGCCGTCATCGCCATCATGACGGCCACCCGCTCCCGCCACGGCAGCGCCCCGAAGCGTAGAAACGCCGGGAACAAGTGGAGCGGGGCCGGGAGGCCCTTCGTCGCCGCCAGGTCGTGCGGACGGCCCGCCTCATCCCGGAATCGCACCGCCGTCTCGAAATGGATCCGGTCCTCCGCCCCGAGCCGCCGGTAGAAATCCAACAGGTTCGTGCAGCACCCCAGCAGCACGTGCTGGCAGTTATCGATCTCCTCCCCCGACTGCGGCTCCTCAAACGACCCCGCCCGCCCGCCGAGCGACTTGCGCGACTCGACGAGCGTGACTCGAGTACCCGCGGACGACAGTGCCACCGCCGCCGCCATTCCCGCGAGCCCGCCCCCGATCACGACGACGCGCGTCCCCCGCGCGGGCGTTAATGCTGGAACGAGTGACGTAT
The DNA here is from genome assembly GCA_035459845.1 of Tepidisphaeraceae bacterium. Taxonomy (GTDB): domain Bacteria; phylum Planctomycetota; class Phycisphaerae; order Tepidisphaerales; family Tepidisphaeraceae; genus DASPKW01. The sequence goes on from DATHXE010000562.1 coordinate 2,064, forward strand.
CCGACGGAGCGTGCATGGGGCGGGGGATTGTATACGCACTCGCGAGATCCCGCCCGTAGGGTGGGCTCTGCCCACCGCTCCCGCGAAACGCTCCACTTCCCCGGCGGTTTCCCCCCAAACGGTGGGCAGAGCCCACCCTACGAAGATCGCTTCGCCGCCCGCGTCGCGCGCCACCCGATCCGCAGTTTCGTCCACAGCGACAACGATACCCGCTCGGTCAGCACCCGCCCCGGCCGCTGTGCGATCTTGGTGAGCAGCCCCCGGTAGATCTCCGTCATCGCCACGAGGGTCGGCCGGCTGTCCGCCGACACGCTCGCGTCCAGCGAGGCCGACTCCGCGTACGCCCGCTGCGCCCGTGCGACCTGCTCCGCGAAAAACGGCTCCGCCCGCGCCGCCGACACCCGCCCGGCGAGCAGATCCTCCACCGCGAAGTGCCGCTCGATCTCCTCCACCGGCAGATAGAGCCGCCCGCGCGCCGCATCCTCCCTCACGTCACGCAAGACGTTCGTGAGCTGAAACGCCAGCCCCCGCTTCACCGCCAGTTCCTCCGTCTCCCGTCCGCCTTCGAACCCCCAGACGTGGATCGACGCGAGGCCCACCACGCCCGCGACGCGATAGCAATACTGCTCGAGCTCGTCGAACGTCTGGAGCCGCATCGGCCGCAGGTCCTGGTGCTGGCCTGCGATCACCTCGTCGAAGCACAACCGCGGCACGCCGTGCCGGGTCGCCATGTCGTAAAACGCCGGCCACACGTCCGCCGAGTCCGCCCGCACCGCGTAGGCCCCCGCCGCGTCGGGCCCGCGGTCCAGCACCGCGTGCGTGTCCGCCCGCCACTGCTCGAGCTGCTCCGCCCGTGCTTCCAGCCCCCGCCCGTCCTCGTGGTCGGCGATGTCATCGACGAGTCGCATCCACGCGTACAGCGCGTACATCGACGCGCGCTTCTGCGCCGGCAGCAGCCGCAGCCCGTAGTAGAAGTTTCGCGCGTACTGCCGCGTCAGCCGCTCGCAATACGCGCGCGACCGGTCGAGCGACGCGGACGACTTGGCCATCGTAGACGTCGTCATCGCGCGCCCTCGCGTACCGGGAACAGTTTTCCCGCGATCAACCCTGGCAGCGCCCGCAGCATGATCCGCCCCTTCTGTCCCTTCGATAACTTCGGCCGCGCCGTGAGCGTGTCATAGCCCTGCCGCCGAATCGCCTTGAGGATCGCCCGCCCCCCCTGCCCGAACAGCGTGATCTGCGGCCGGATCGACCGATCCAGCAGCGGCAACAACTTTGCGCCGCGGTCGAAAAACGCCGTCGCCCGCTCCACCTCGAACCGGATGAGTTCCCGGCTCGCCGGTTCGCACCGCCCCTCGCGAATCTGCGCGACCAGCGACTCTTCGGTCAGGCCGAACTTCGCCATCGACTCGCGCGGGAGGTAGATCCGATCGATGTCGAGCAGGTCCCGCCGAACGTCCTGCCAGAAGTTCGCCAGTTGCAGGCCCGTGCACGTCTCGTCCGACAAGCGCTGCCGCTCTTCGTCCCGATACCCCGCCATGTACAGCACGAGCCGGCCGACGGGGTTGGCGCTCCGCCGGCAGTAGTCGACGAGCTGCTCAAACGTGTCGTACCGCGTCACCCGCTGGTCCTGCTCGAACGCGTCGATCAAATCCAAAAACGGATCGATCGGGATGTCGTGCCTGCGGATCGTTCCCGCCAGCGCCTGGAACACGACCGACTGCGCCCGCCCGGCGTAACACTCGCGCGTCTGCCCCCTGAACCGCGCGAGCATCTCCAGCGACGCGGCCGTATCCCCGCCCGTCTCGTCCCCCAGATCGTCCGCCGTCCGGCAGAAGGCGTAGATGTTGCAGAAGTCCTGCCGCAAATGCTTGGGCAGCAGGAACGTCACCACCGAGAAGTTCTCGTAATGCTCGTGCGCGAGCTGTTTGGTCAGCGCCTCGGCCTCCGCCGCCGACCCGGCGACGGCGAACGCGCGCGCGGCGACGGATTGCGCCTTCGACGGCGCGTCCGCAACGTGAGTTTGATCCGCGACGTTCGACATCATCGGCGAGGCCGCTTCAGCGGCCGGGGCCCGCGGCACGCGGGCGCGCGTCTCGCGAGGGGGCGGGATTCTAGCAACGCCCCACCCCGTTCGCGAGCGACCGGATTCGCCACAGAGGACACAGAGACACAGAGGAAGAAGAGAACGCAAACTCCGTCGATCCAAATCACCCTCCGTCTTTCCTCTCTGTGACTCTGTGGCGATTCCTCTGCCTTGCGAAATCTTGACGCACCCGTCCCCACATCCGGTATCATTCCGCAGTCACTTCTCATGAGGACGCGCCCCATGCGACTCGCCCTGCTTCTCCTGCTGCTCGCCGCGCCCGCCCTCGCGCAGACCAAACCTGCGACCGCACCGACGACTCAGCCCCTCACGCGCGACGCCGAGGTCAAGCGGCTCTTCGACTTCCTCACCGCCGAGTACGGCCGGCTGTTCCAGAAGAACAACGACTGGGTCAACCGGGCCGTCGCGATCATCAGCCTCTCCCGCCTGCCGACCGACGGCGCGACGAACAAGATCCTCGAGCAGATGCAGTCGGAGAAGCACCCGGTCGGCAAGCTGGTCGCGTGGCAGGCGATGCTCGGGCGGGCGA
>DATHXE010000563.1:0-9255 GCA_035459845.1 Tepidisphaeraceae bacterium
CACGAAGGATCGCTCTGCGATGAATCCGCCTTTCTGATATCCTCACCGCGTGGCCGAGCCGCAGACTGCGACGAACGTTCCCCGCGTTAGCCGCCCGCGCGTCGGGCCGTGGTTTATGTTTCGGGGGACGGCGGGGTTCGAGTTCAACTCGGTCACGCTGCCGATCGCGGGGCTGGCGGCGGAACTCGTCGGCCTCCGCATCCTTCACCTGTCCGACCTGCACGTCCGGTCGTACTGGACGCGGGCGTACGATGAGCTGATCGCGCTGCTGGCGAAGGACCCGCCGGATCTGATTCTGTTCACGGGGGATTTCATCGACGACAAGCACGACCCCCGGCCGGCGCTGCCGCATTTGCGGAAGCTGCTGCCGGCGCTGCAATCGCGGCTGGGGACGTACGCGATCCTCGGGAATCATGACCCGGTGGTGGCGGCGAGCGATTTGGCGAAGATGGGGGTGAATCTCATTGATAGGGCGCGGGCGGTGTTGGAAACTGATTCGGCTTCGCTCGAACTGATCGGGCTGCCGGGGGTGGCGCGGCACGACCTGGACGCGGCGTACGTGGCGTCGCTGCCGGCCAAGACGCCGGGGGTACTGCGGATCGTGCTGAGCCATTACCCGGATCACGTCCGGCGGATCAGGCCGCTAAAGGCGGATCTGATGCTGGCCGGGCATACGCACGGGGGGCAGATCTGCCTCCCCGGGGGTCGGCCGCTGATCACCCACGACAAGCTGCCACGCCCATACCACCACGGCGTGCACCAATTAGAGAAAACGTGGGTAATCGTGTCGCGGGGCTTCGGTTTCGCCAGCCCGCCGGTGCGGTTGTTCTGCCCGGCGGAGGTGGTGCAAATAACGCTGGTGGGGGAAGCGCGGTAGAAACCTTGCCGCGGTGGGGGGCGTATGGATGTGTGAGCGTTCCCGCACCGTCATCCTGAGCGCAGCGAAGGATCTAGCCGCGGGCGTCGAGCGGCGCACGATGTGGGCGGTGGCGTTCGAGGACGAATCGCCAACGTCAGACGGGCCTCGACGGTCCGGCTAGATCCTTCGGAGTACCTCAGGATGACGGTCCACGGTACGCCGAGAACGAGACGAACCCGACTTTCGCATGAACGACCTCTCATGAAGAATCGCATCGCCTTTGCAGCCTTGCTCGTCGGTCTGTCGCCCGTGCTGTCGCGCGCGGTGGAGAAGGTCGACTTCAACCGCGAGGTTCGGCCGATCTTGTCGGACGCGTGCTTCACCTGTCACGGGCCGGACGACAAGACGCGGAAGGGGAACGTGCGGCTGGATCTGGCGGAGAGCGCGTTCAAGATCGGCGACAGTGGGAAGGCGCCGGTCGTGCCCGGGAAGCCGGACGCGAGCGAGTTGATCAAGCGGCTCACCACGGCCGACGAGGACGACCGGATGCCGCCGGCGTCGACGCACAAGGTCGTCAAGCCGGAGCAGGTGGCGACGCTGCGGAAGTGGATCGAGCAGGGCGCGCCGTACGCGGGTCACTGGGCGTTCATCCCGCCCGTTCGGCCGGCGGTGCCGGGGGTGAAGAACGCCGCGTGGGTGCGGAACCCGATCGACGCGTTCGTGCTGGCGAAGCTGGAGGGGATGGGGTTGTCGCCCGGCGGGGAGGCGGATCGGCGGACGCTGCTGCGGCGGGTGACGCTCGACCTGACCGGCCTGCCGCCGACGCCGGCGGAGGCGGACGCGTTCGCCAATGACCCGTCGCCGGACGCGTACGAGAAGGTCGTGGATCGGCTGCTCGCCAGCCCGCGCTACGGCGAGCGGATGGCGATGAACTGGCTGGACGGGGCGCGGTACGCCGACTCGCACGGGTACCAGGCGGACTGGGAGCGCTACCAGTGGCGGTGGCGCGAGTGGGTGATCGACGCGTACAACAAGAACCAGCCGTTCGACCAGTTCACGATCGATCAACTGGCGGGGGACCTGCGGCCCGGTGCGACACTCGAGCAGAAGCTGGCCACGGGTTTTCACCGCAACCACCGGATGAACACCGAGGGCGGGACGATCGCCGAGGAGTGGCGGACGGAGTACGTGATCGACCGGGTCGACACGACCGGCATGGTCTGGCTCGGCCTGACGCTCGGCTGCGCGCGGTGCCACGACCACAAGTTCGACCCGGTCTCGCAGAAGGAATTTTACCAGCTCTTCGCGATCTTCAACAACAACGCCGAGGCGGGGAAGGGGGCGGAAAAGGCCGGGAATCACGAGCCGGCGATGAAGGCGCCGCGGGCGGAGCACGTCGCGCAGCTGGCGGAGCTGGACGAGCAGATCGCGGCCGCGGAGCGCGTGGCGCGGGAGAAGGAGCAGAAGCTGCCCGAGCTGCTGGCGAAGTGGGAATCCACGCCGGACGCGCGCAAGCCGGGCGTCGGTTGGGTGACGGTTGCGCCGTCTGAGCTGAAGGCGTCGGCCGGGATGACCAAGCTGACGAAGCGGCCGGACAACTCGGTCGTGGCGGGCAAGAAGAACTCGTCGAACGACTCCCCGACGGATACGTACACGGTCACGTTCACGCTGCCCGCGGGCGAGGTCACCGCGATCCGGCTGGAGGCGCTGACGGACGACTCGCTCCCGGGCAAGGGCCCCGGCCGGTCGCCGAACGGCAATTTCGTATTGACCGACTTCGCACTGAGCGCGGGCGGCAAGGCGGTGAAGTTCGCCGGCGCGTCGGCGGATTTCGCGCAGGAGAACTATCCGGCCGCGAGCGCGTTCGATGCGGACAAGGCGGGGACGGGGTGGGCGGTGCACCCGCGCGGCGGGACGTCGCACCACGCCGTCTTCGCGCTCGACAAGCCGATGGTCCTGGAGAAGGCGGCGCCGGCGACGGTCACGATGGAGTTCAAGTCGCGGTTCGCCAAGCACGCGCTGGGGCGGTTCCGCCTGTCGGTGACGAACGCCGCCAAGCCGCACGAGGCGGTCGGGACGCCGGCGTCGATCATCGCCATTCTCGACACGCCGCCGGGCAAGCGGAACGAGAAGCAGCGGGATGCGCTGACGGCGTACTTCCGCGAGCGGTACGCGGGCGAGATCACGGACGCGGATCGCGCGCTGGCCAAGGCGAAGGCCGAGAAGGCGGCGCTCGAGGACGCGATCCCGACGGCGATGATCATGAAGGAGATGGACAAGCCGCGCGAGGCGCACGTCCTGATCCGCGGCGAGTACGACAAGCCGGGCGAGAAGGTCGAGATGGGCCTGCCCAAGTTCTTCGGCAAGCTCCCCGACGGCGCGCCGATGAACCGGCTCGGGCTCGCGATGTGGATGGTGCAGCCGGACAACCCGCTGACCAGCCGCGTCGCGGTCAACCGCTACTGGGAGATGTTCTTCGGCACGGGCATCGTCAAGACGAGCGAGAACTTCGGCAGCCAGGCGGATTGGCCGAGCCACCCGGAGTTGCTGGATTGGCTCGCCACGGAGTACGTGCGGCTCAAATGGGACACGAAGGCGATGCTGAGGCTGATGGTGACGTCGGCCGCGTACCGGCAGAGCGCGAAGGTGACGCCCGAACTGCTGGAAAGGGATCCGGAGAACCGGCTGATCGCCCGCGGGCCAAGGTTCCGGTTGCAGGCCGAGATGGTGCGCGACCAGGCGCTGGCAGTCGCGGGCACGCTGGTCGAAAAACTCGGCGGGCCGAGTGTGCGGCCGTACCAGCCGGACGGCGTGTGGGACGAGATCAACGTCTACGGCAACCTCCGCAATTACAAGCACGACAAGGACGAGAACCTCTACCGCCGGAGCATGTACACGATCTGGAAGCGCACGGCCGCCCCGCCGGCGATGACGACGTTCGACATGCCGAACCGCGAGGTGTGCCAGGTGAAGCGGTCGCGCACGAACACGCCGCTGCAGGCGCTGGCGCTGATGAACGACGTGACGTACCTGGAGGCCGCGCGGGTGCTCGGCGAGAAGGGCATCTCCAGCGCGAAGACGCCGGCGGAGCGGGTCGAGTGGATGTTCAAGCGCTCGACCGGACGGGCGCCGACGGAGCGCGAGTCGGCGGTGCTGGTCGCGGGCTTGGAGAGCCGGCTGGCGAAGTACAAGGCCGACATCGAGTCGGCGAAGAAGCTGATCGCCCAGGGCGAGAGCAAGCCCGACCCGAAGATCGACCCCGCGGAATTGGCCGCGTACGCGACGACGGCGAGCGTGATCATGAACCTCGACGAGGTCGTGACGCGGGAGTGACTCCGTATCGCGGGCGTCTCGCGTGTGCAGTGATTCTTGTGAACGCGGACGGAACATTTGATGACACGCGGGCGAGACGCCCGCGACACGGTGCGAACATGACCCTCCCCCACCCCATCCTCGACCGCATAAACCGCGTCAACCGGCGGACGTTCCTCCAGCGCTCGGCCGCGGGCATCGGCGCTGCGGCGCTCGGCACGCTTCTGACGGACGGCGCGGCGCGCGCGGCGGATAGTGCGAAGCCGCAAGCGGCGGGGGGGGCGAAGCAGCTCGGGTTGCCGGGGCTGCCGCACTTTGCCGCCAAGGCGAAGCGCGTGATCTACCTGTTCCAGTCGGGCGCGCCGTCGCAGATGGACTTGTTCGACTACAAGCCGCAGCTCGAGAAGTATCGCGCCCAAGAGCTGCCGGATTCGATCCGCAAGGGCCAGCGGCTGACGACCATGACCAGCGGCCAGAAGGCGTTTCCGGTGGCGCCGTCGGCGTTCAAGTTCGCCAAGCACGGGAAGGGGGGCGTGGAGCTCAGCGAAATCCTCCCGCATTTGTCGACCGTCGCGGACGAAATGTGCGTCATCCGCTCGATGTTCACCGAGGCGATCAACCACGACCCCGCGATCACGTTCTGCCAGACCGGCGGCCAACTCGCGGGCCGGCCCTCGATCGGCAGCTGGGCGAGCTACGGGCTGGGGTCGGAGAACCACGATCTGCCGGCGTACGTCGTGCTGACGAGCAAGGGGACGGGCCGGCCGGACGACCAGCCGCTTTACGACCGCCTGTGGGGCTCGGGATTCCTGCCGACCATCCACCAGGGCGTGAAGTTCCGCAACAGCGGCGACCCGGTGCTCTGGCTGTCCGATCCCGCCGGGATCGACCGCCCCGTCCGCCGCGAGATGCTCGACGAGCTGGCGGCCCTCAACGGCATGCGCCACGACGCGCTGGGCGACCCGGAAATCGCGACTCGGATCGCGCAGTACGAGATGGCGTTCCGAATGCAGACGAGCGTGCCGGAACTGGCGGACATTTCGAAGGAACCGCAGTCGGTGATCGACATGTACGGGCCGAACGTGCGGAAGCCCGGGACGTACGCGGCCAACGCGCTGCTCGCGCGGCGGCTGTGCGAGCGCGGCGTCCGGTTCGTGCAGCTGTTCCACATGGGCTGGGACCAGCACGGCAACCTCCCCAGGGCGATCCGCGGCCAGTGCTCCGATACCGACCAGCCGACCGCCGCCCTGATCAAGGACCTCAAGGCGCGCGGCCTGCTCGAGGACACGCTGATCGTCTGGGGCGGGGAGTTCGGCCGCACGGTCTATTCACAGGGCGCGCTCACGAAGGACAACTACGGCCGCGACCACCACCCCCGCGCGTTCAGCGTGTTCATGGCCGGCGCCGGCATCAAGGGCGGCACGACCTTCGGCGCGACCGACGACTACTCGTACAACATCACCGAGAACCCGACCCACGTGCACGACCTGAACGCGACGATCATGCACCTGATGGGCGTCGAGCACACCCGGCTGACGTACCGATACCAGGGCCGCGACTTCCGCCTGACGGACGTGCACGGGGAGGTCGTCAAGGCCGTGCTCGCGTGACGCGCCAGCGGGCGCGGGACATGCATCAAACGAAAACGGGCGCCGGATTGCTCCGGCGCCCGTTTCTAATTCAACTCTGGCGTCGACCTACTTCCCTTCCGCCCACCCCTCTTCGCCGACGAGCCGCACGAACCGGCACGCGCACACGTCGGTCGTGATCAGCTCGTCGCCCACGCGGGTCACCACGACGAGCATCTGCTGGTCGCTCGGGCCCACGGGCAGGACGGCCTTGCCGCCCTCTTTGAGCTGCGACAGCAGCAGCTTGCGCGGCAGTTCGGGGGCGCCGGCCGCGATCAGGATCCGGTCGAACGGGGCCTGCTCGGGCCAGCCGAGCGTGCCGTCGCCGAACTTGAAGTGCACGTTCCGCAGGCCCAGGTCCATCAGCCGCTCGAACGCGCCGTCCAGGAGCGGCTTGACGCGCTCGACGCTGTAGACCTGGTCGGCCAGGCGGCTGAGCAGGGCGGTCTGGTAGCCGCTGCCCGTCCCGACCTCGAGCACCTTGTGGCTCGGGCGCAGGTCCAGGTGGTGGGTCATCAGGGCGACCATGTACGGCTGGCTGATCGTCTGGCCGTGGCCGATCGGCGAGGCCTGGTCGGCGTACGCGTTGTCGGCCGAGCCGCGGGGGAAGAATTTGTCGCGGGGGATGCGCCGCATCGCCTCGATGACGTGGGCGTCGTCGACGCCGCGGTCGATCACCTGCGTGCGGATCATCGATTCCAGGGGAGAGAGTTCCTTGGTCTTGTTCATTATGCGATTTGGCCCGGTTGAGGGGAGCCGCAAGGGGAAGTCGTCGGACGCGAACTAAACAATGGTATATCGGACGGTCAAATGGGTTCCAATGAGACGCACGTGAAGCGCCCGGAATTTCGCACCCGGGCGGAAATACCTCGCGCGGCAGCCGCGACGGCTAATCGGGGAAGCGATCCGGCGCCTCTCGCGTGTGAGAGTTGCCCCGCCGGTGCGGTATCATAGGCACGCGATGCCCGGTTCATCCGCTCCGAGACGGCGTCGCGCTCCCACGTCTGACGCCCGCCGCCACCGCCGCCCGCCGGTCGTGACCCTCACGACCGACTTCGGCGACCGTGATTCCTACGTCGCCGAGATGAAGGGTGTTCTGCTCAGGGAATGCCCAAGCGTCGCCATCGTCGACGTGACGCACGCCATCCCTCCGCAGGACGTCCTGGCCGGGTCGATCGTGCTCGAACGCGCCGTCCGCGCGTTCCCCCCGGGCACGGTGCACGTCGCCGTCGTCGACCCCGGCGTCGGCACCGGCCGCCGCATCCTCCTCGTCACGTTTGGCACGCAGATCGTCCTCTGCCCCGACAACGGCCTGATCACCTGGCTCGCCCGGCGCGAGCCGGATCACGTCCGGTTCCGCGAACTGATCTGGCGGCCCGACACCGCCTCCAGCCGCACGTTCCACGGCCGCGACATCATGGCTCCAGCGGCGGGTGCGATGGCCCAGGATGCCCGACTCGTCGGCCGATGGTCGCGGCCGCTTGTGCGGAGCGATGTGACGCTCCTGCCAATCAACGTCGCGTCCGAAGGCGCAGCCACTGCGGAGGTGATCTACGTCGACCACTACGGGAACGCCGTCACCAACCTGCCCGGCGAGCACACGGCCGAGGTGCGCACCGTGCGGGTCGGTCGCCGATCGGTCCCGGTGAAGCGCACCTACGCCGACGTCCCGGTCGGACGACCCGTCGCGCTCGTCGGCTCGTGCGGACTGCTCGAGATCGCCATCCGGAATGGGAGCGCCGCGCAAGACCTTCGCCTCAAGGTCGGGTCGCGCATCCGACTCACCTGAGCGCGCCGACGATTCCCCGATAGCGGCAGGTCAACGACCTGCGGACGCGTCTCTCGCGCACCGCACGTCAGCAGCGCGTTGCGTTGCAGCTACCTGACGTATTCCCACCATCTCCCCATCCCCTCACCTCCCCCTCCCTCCTCTCTGTGAGCTCTGTGGCGATTCCTATACCATCCGCCCCCATGCCGTCGCCCGCCGATACCGCCCGCCTCCGCGCCCTCGACAAGGCCCACGTCTGGCACCCGTTCGCCCCGATGAGCCTCTGGCTCGAGTCCGACCCGCTCGTCATCACCGCCGTCGACGGCTTCCACCTGATCGACTCCGACGGCAACCGCTACCTCGACGGCGTCTCGTCTCTCTGGTGCAACGTCCACGGCCACCGCGTCCCCGAGATCGACGCCGCAATCGCCGACCAACTCGCCAAGGTCGCCCACACGACGCTCCTGGGCCTCGCGAACGAGCCGAGCATCCTGCTGGCCGAGCAACTCGTGAAAATCGCCCCCGCCGGCCTCACCAAAGTCTTTTACAGCGACGCCGGCGCGACCGCGACCGAGATCGCCTTCAAGCTCGCCGTCCAGTACTCGTACAACACCGGCCACCCCGAAAAGCGCGAGTTCATCGCCTTCCGCGAGGCCTACCACGGCGACACGTTCGGCGCGATTTCCGTCGGCCGGATGGAAGCGTTCCACCGGCCGTACCTGCCGATGCTGTTCCCGGTGCACTACGCGCCGACGCCGTTCGCGTATCGGTGGCGGTCGCCCTCCGATCGCCCCTTGTCGCCCGAAGAGGTCGGTCGACAAGCCCTCGTCGCCCTGCGCGACCTTCTCGAGAAGCACGCCACGCGCACCGCCGCCATCTGCATCGAGCCCGTCGTCCAAGGCGCCGGCGGCATGATCGTCCAACCCCCCGCGTTCCTCGCCGGCGTCCGCGCGCTCGCCACCGAGTACGACACGCTCCTGATCTGCGACGAGGTCGCCACCGGCTTCGCCCGCACCGGCAAGATGTTCGCCGTCGAACACGAGGGCGTCTCCCCCGATTTGATGACAATCGCCAAGGGCCTCACCGGCGGCTACCTCCCCCTCGCCGCCACGCTCGCCACCCAGCGAATCTTCGACGCCTTCCTAGGTCACCCCAGCGAAGGCCGCACCTTCTTCCACGGCCACACCTACACCGGCAACCCCCTCGCGTGCGCCGCCGCCCTGGCCAACCTCCGCCTGATACACGACCGCGACACCGTCGGCCACGTCGCCCGCACCGCGCCGCTATTGGCGGAGATGCTCGCCCCGCTCAAAGCCCTCCCCCACGTCGGCGACATTCGCCAAAAGGGATTCATGGTCGGCGTCGAACTGGTGCAGGACAAATCCACCCGCCAGCCCTTCGACCCCGCGCTCCGAATCGGCCACGCCGTGTGCAACCGCCTCCGCAGCAGGGGGGTCATCCTCCGCCCGCTCGGCGACGTGATCGTCCTCATGCCCCCGCCGGCGATGGGGGTCGAGGATTTGCGAACGATTGTCGATGCAGTTCGCGCGGAGATTGCGGCGCTGCGATGACAGCTCGTGGCATGGGTATCGCCCGCAGGCGATACCCGTGTTCAGCGCCGGTCCACGCCACACGCGCTCCCCTTCGGGCGGCGCTGTCGCTTGCCCTTCGGGTCGCGGCTAAACGGG
>DATHXE010000564.1:0-14778 GCA_035459845.1 Tepidisphaeraceae bacterium
TGGTAATCGCCGAGCCGGCCGATGTGCATTGCGTAGTGGGCGAAGATTTCCTCGCCCTGGAAGGTCGGCAGATAGTCGAACTGCGCCCGCCCGCGCTCCTTGACCCGCTGAACGATCTGGCACGTCCAGGCGAACGTCGGCAGCACGTGCGTGACGTCGTCGGCGATCAGGCGCTTCTCCAGACGCCTGAGCAGACCCGGGTCGGACCGCCCGCGGTCGCAGATGACGCGCATCAGGTTGCCGGCGAGCTTGGCGATCCACTCGGGGTGCTGGTTGATGAACAGCCGCCGGCGCTGGGCCGGAATGATCGCCAGACTGCGACCCAGCCAGTCCATGAGCCCACTTGGCTTCTTAAACTGGTACCGCAGCCCGCGCACGAGCCACGTCTGCGGGATGCCCTTGTCGACGAGCTCCGGGTTGCGCTCCATCATCCAATAGACGTGCACCTTGAACCCCCGGCGGTGCAGGTCGTTGGCCAGCCGCATGTCGCGGATGATCGCGCCCTCGAATGAGCCGGAGGTGAACGCGAGGAAGGCGAACACCGGCTCGCGCGCGGTCCGTGCGGTCTGGGCGGGGGCGGCAGGGGGGGCAACCTCGGCGACGGCGTCGGGCATCGCCAGAGATTAGCGGACGCCGATGTCGTCGCAAGCGACGCGCGGGTGCTGCAGGCCGCAAAGGTCTGTGAGGCCACACCGAACCTTTATGGGACGACCTGCACTTCGCGACCGATCCGCTACGTGTATGTCGGTAAAGGCGTTACGCGCGACGCCCGCTACAGGTCATGGCGCGGGCGGAATAAACCGACCCGAATTCCGCGTTCCCACGGGTAGAAGGCTCCCGCTTTGCTTGACTGATGGCGAGTTGGCACCGGGCCGGCGGCGGTCCATAGTGTGGCAGCGGCGGATCGAGACTGAGTTTGGAACCGTGTCGTACCGCCACCGAGAGAGACGTTACCGATGTTTGTCCTGCACCCGTCAGCCAAAGTCCGTTTCGCCCAGGAGCGCATCGCCCCGGGTGCGATCCACTTCACACACCGCGTCGCCGCCCGCGTGCGGGAGCAAGTGCTCCGTAAAGACGCGGCCAAGCGCATCGTGATCGACCTCCACGAGGCCGAGGACGCGGAGACGTCGGCGTTCGCGGAACTGATCCTCCTCCGCCGGTCACTTTTGCGCGGCGGCCGCGACCTGCGCCTGACAGGCTTGCGCGAACGCGCGGCGGGCGTGTACGAGGTGAACAAACTCGCCGAGGTGCTGCCGGTGGAGTAAGGGGCAGGTCGGCGCGAACCAGCGAACGAAATCAAGAAGCCCACCCGATGTCGGGTGGGCTTCTTGTTGCGCGCCGTCATCCCGGAGACTCCGAGGGATCGCTGTTGAACCGCGCCAGTCGATGCATTTGCGCGGGGACTCCATCGTCACCGTCGATCGCCGTCTCCTTGAGCGGGCGCGCGGTCCGCGATTACACTGCCCCGCCGCCGTCGCCGCGCCCGTCCGTCGGGCTCGCAGCGCGCGAGCGCCAACGGAGATCCCCCACATGCCCACCCCCGCCAAGAATACGGTCTGCCTCTGGTACGACGGCGCCGCCGAGGAGGCCGCGCGGTTTTACGCCGCGACCTTCCCCGACTCGTCCGTCGGCGCCGTGCACCGCGCGCCGGGCGACTTCCCGTCCGGCAAGAAGGGCGACGTGCTGACCGTCGAGTTCACCGTGATGGGCATCCCGTGCATCGGCCTCAACGGCGGGCCCGGCGTCAAACACAACTGGGCCTTCTCCTTTCAGGTCGCCACCGCCGACCAGGCCGAAACGGACCGGTACTACGACGCGATCGTCGGCAACGGCGGCGCCGAGAGCGCGTGCGGCTGGTGCACTGACAAGTGGGGCATCTCGTGGCAGATCACGCCCGTTGCGCTGACGAAGGCGATCACCGACCCCGACCCCGCCGCCGCGGGCCGTGCGTTTGCGGTGATGATGACGATGAAGAAGATCGACGTCGCCGCGATCGAAGCGGCCCGGCGCGGGTGAACGCAGGAGTTCACCACGGAGGCACGGAGGCACGGAGACGAGAAGAAGTGGTTCATTCTCTACTTCTCTGGATCCGTGATCTCAGTAGCAATGAATCTTCTTCGTGTCCTTCGTGCCCTTCGTGGTTCAATTCGTTTTTGCGGTCACCTTCGCCCCGCAGTTCGTACAGAACTTCGCCCCGCCCGCCAGCGGCTTGCCGCACTCGGTGCAGAACTTCGGCGTCGCCTGTACCTGCGTGGCAGGGGGGGCGGCCTTCGGCATTTGCTGGCCGTGCGTCACCGCCGGCGCGTCGCCGACCGGGATCGGCGCGCCCGCGTCGTTCGTGACTTTCTGGGCGTAGAACGTGACCGTCGTCGTGCCCCGCGTGTTGACCCAGAACGATTCCTCGAACCGCCGACCCCCGTAGTCGGCGCGGAGCACGTACTGGCCCTCGGGGAGCTTCTTCCCGTCGCCGAACGCGCCGCCGAACACGGGCTTGCCGGCGCTGTCGAACACCGTGAACGACTCCGGCGTGCGGAACACTGCCGTCTTGAGGCTCTTGATGAGGATGTCGGCGCGGCTCGCGGGCAGGTACATCCCGTTGCCGCGGCCGGCAATCCCCTGGAGCTGCGCGGTCCAGTCCTCGCGGTTGATGTCGAACCCGACGACCTGCAGGTTCACCCCGCCCAACTTCCCGAACTCCGCCGCCGCCGCCAGCGGGTCGCGGCGCGGCTGCGTGTCCTCGCCCCCGTCGGTTAAGAGGATGACGGTCACCGGCTCGGCGGCAGTCCCGCCGCGCACGTCGCCCTTGGCATCGAGCAGCGATTTGGCGAGGGGCGTCTTCCCCTTGCAGCGCAGGTCCGCCAGCGTGTCGAGGAACTTCTTGCGGTCCAGGCGAGCCATCGGGATGACGAGCTGCGTGTCGTCGCTCGCGCCCTCCTCGATGGCCCGCTTGCGGTGGCCGTAGGCGCGCAGGCCGACCTCGGCCGAGTCGGGCAGCGTGGCGATCAGCGCCCGCACCGCGTCCCTGGCGATGTCGAATTTCGTCCGCCCGCCCATCTCCTCGAGCATCGAACCGCTGCAGTCGAGGATGATGTGCACCTTCACGCCCGGCGGCGTGACGATGCGCGTCGCGACCGCGCCCTCCCCGCCGCGCGGGGGCTTGGCGTTCAGGTTGGCCGTCGCCCGGGTCAGGAAGAGCAGTGCGAACGGCGACGCGATCCGCGGATCTTCCTCGTGGCTCTTGCCGACCCACAGGCCGGTCTTCGACTGGTTCCGCACGAGCTCGGCCGCCCCGAGCGGGTACCACTCGTGGTCTCCGATGAACTCCGTATCCAGGATCCGCCCGACGCGCTCGAGCGAGTAAAGGAAGTAATAGTGCCAGCCCTCGTTGGGAGGGTTCCTGGTCACGGAGAAGTTCGCGTTCAGCCACGCGAGCCCGCGCTCGATCGCCTCGTGATCGCCGGGACTCTTCTCGCCCAGCTCGTGGCGCGCCAGCGCGACGGCGCACACGCCCGCCGCCGTCATCGAGCCGTACGAGCCCTGGCCGGCGTGGTCGTACGCCCACCCGCCGTCGGCGTTCTGCCGCTTGAGGTGTGCGGCCAGCGCCTTCTGCCAGAGTGGGGCGGGCGGCTTGATGCCGAGCTTCGACGCCGAGTGCAGGCCGAGCAGCGCGTACTGCGAGACGGACGTGTCGCCGTCGCCACCCGACTTAAGCCCGCCCTTGCGCTCCATCGCCTCGCCGTCCGCCCCGGGCCCCGCGAGCGGGCGGAAGCCGCTCGCGACCAGCACGCGATCGGGCACGTTTTCCTTGAAGAACGCCGGATCGATCGAGACGCCGTACCCCCAAGACCCCGCCGGCCCCTGGTTTTCCAGCAACCACCGCGTCGCCGCGCGGAGCTTCGGCAGGTGCGCCGAATCGCCGTACGCCTCGATGAGCATGCAGAACAAACCCGTCTGATACGTGTTCGACAACAAATCGTCCGGCACCTTCGCCCGGCCCAGGTACGCGCGGATCGCCGCGTCGAAGGACGCATCCCGCTTGTGCAGGTTCGCGTGGACCAGCGAGAGCGCCGTGAGCACGTCCTGCCGCTCTTCCCCGAACGCCCGGCCGGACTTCTTCTGCTCGGCCCGCACGTGCGCCCAGAGCGCGTCCGCCCCCTTGTCGATCGCCTGATTGACCTGCTCCTGAGTCAGCCCCACGCCAGCCAAGCCGCGCGGCGTCTTGTCGGACTTGGCCGAAACCCGCAGCGGCTTGGCGACGGACACGTCCGTCTTGAGCGGCTTAGTATTCGGATCGACCGGCGTCGCGGGCACATCGACCTTCGCCATCTGCGGCGGCTTGTCGACGTTCGCCGGCTTGGCGTTCGGGTCGACCGCGACCGCCGCCAGCGGATGAAGGTCGTACACCTTCGCCATCGTCAGGCCCGTGTATGAAAGCCGCGGCTTCGTCTCCCTCGGCGGGACGTCGAGCGCGACCTGAAAGCTCCGCCGATCGCTCGGCGGGATCCACACCAGCGGCGCGGGCCGGTAAACGCCCGCGTACGTCGCGGCGGCGGGCGGGTGCTGCGCGCCGTTCTCGGCAGCGTACTTGAGCTGCTCGTTCGTCTGGAAGAACTCCCCCTTGCCGCCGCTGTTGGTCACGGTCACGTCGAGCACGACGAACCGCCCGCCGCTCTCGGCCTTCTGCCCGGCGAACGTCTCCGCCACCGCCTGCTTGGTCACGAACACGCGGAACGCGTCGTCCGAGATCGAGATCGCCCCCTTGGCCGGCTCGAGCCTGGGCCGGACGCCGTCGAGCGCGAGCGTCAGCCCGCGCGGGCGGATCGTCCCCTTGCCCGGGATCGCCGCGTTCGGGAAATCGCATCGCAGTTCGACGCTCGACGTCTTCTCCGGAATCAGGAACGCGACCTCATCCCCCGTCATCACGTCCGGCAAAAACCGTGGGATCTCCGCGAGCTTCGTCGCCTCCTCGACCGGCGCGTAGCCGTACTGCCCGTCCACGACCATTTGCAAATACCGCCGGCTCTCCTTCCAGTCCGCGACCGTGCCCACCTGCGCCTTCTGCCCGGGCCGCGCCTTCGGGTCGAACGCGGTCGCGTCGGCCTCGATCAGGTACTGGCTCCGCGCCCGCAGGTCGACGACGGCGTAGACCATCCCCTCCGGCGCCTTCTTCCCGTTCAGCGCCGGCTCGCGCCTGAACGCGAACGCGCCGACCTCCAGGATCTCGCTCTTGAGCGGCGCCGCGACCGGCGTCCAGGTCGGCGCGGGCCCGCCCTTGAGCGACACGAACATGTGCCCGTGCGCGAAGTCATAGAACCGGAAATCGAGCGTCTGCGGCAACTTTTCCGGGATCTCGAAGATGACATTCCCGCGCACACGGTCGCCGATCTTCTCGACCGCGAAGTTCTTCACCGCCACGTGCCCCGGCAGGCCGTTGTCCTTCGGCAGGATGCGCGCCACCCGCGCCGCGTCGTACACGAGGTACACGTGGTCCGACAACGTCGGCACGCTGTACATCGTCGCGTGCTGCTCGTCCTTCACCTGCACGAGCGGGATCACGTTCTCCCACTCGGTCGCCAGGATCAGCAGTTGCTTCCCCTCGCCCGCCTTCAGCGACCCGTAGGCCGGCGCGACCGACCCGTTGAGAATCGTCAAACGAGCCCCGCGATTCGCCGCCGTGGCGTGCACCGGATAGATCCGCCCCGGCTCCATCTGCGCGGGGAGCGTGCCAGCGGGGTCGTCCTGGGCGTGCGCGCGGAGGGCCGAGAACGTGATCGCGAGCAGGACGAGACGGGCGATAGAGCGGGTGTACGACATGGGAATTCCGTTTCGAATCTGACTGACGCGTCCCCACCGTCATCCCGAGGTACGCCGAGGGATCTGGCCTCGAACGTCCGGGCCTGTTGCCAAAGTCGAACAAGCCGCGACGTCCCAGCCAGATCCTTCGGAGTACCTCAGGATGACGGCGCCACACGGATGCCCAACTCTGTGCCTCTGTGTGCTCTGTGGCGGTTCATCCGGGTCGCCCGCCGTCACAGCAACGCGTTCGCCGCCATCGCCGCCGATTTGAGGATCGCGCACGCCCGCAGCAGCGTGTTCGTGTGCCCACCCACCATGACCATCCACTGGTAAATCTCGTACTCGCTCGCATTGGCGACCATCGACAGCGTCACCCGCGAGGTCCCGAACGTCGACTGGATCATCGCCTCGGCCTGCGCCCGCTGGGTCATCGCCGCGTGGTACCCGTTGTCCGCCACGCCCAGGCTCGTGCCCGTCGCCGGGTCCACGCGGTACCAACCCACGCGGGCCGCGCCCTCCGCGGTGATCGCCTGCTTCGGCAGCACGACCGCGTACCCGCCCGCCAGCGTCGCATCGATTCGCGCCCGCACGTCGGCCTCGAGCGCCATCGCCCTGTACGCCGCGTCGTCCGCCGACCGCACCGTCGCCAGGTCCAGAGCCCCGGCCGCGTTGAACAGCCGGGCCGCGTTCGCCATCGACTTCGTCCGCGCGTCCGCCGTCGCGGGCGTCGCGCCGTTGAGCGCCAGGTCCTCTGCGATTGTGTCGATGATGCCCTGCTCCAGCCGGGCCTTGAATCCGTCCACCTTCGCGCCCGGCAACACGGCCAATTCGTTCGCCACCACGTCGAACACGCGCACCTCGACGAGCTGCCCGCCCGCATCGAACCCCGGCCGCGAGATCTGCGTGAACAAGTTCGGCCGATCCACGAAGAGGTTCGCCTTCTGCGGCGACAGCGCGTGGCGGAAGAGCGCCGCCGTGTGCAGCTCGCCCGGGAGCGCGTCGAGTTGCTCGATCTTCGCCGCCACGTCCGTCCGCTTGCGGACGTCGCCGTCCTTCGCCATCGCCAGCGCGGTCCTGGAATTGTTCGCCACCGCCCGGGCGAACGCGTGCTCGATCGACGCCGGCGACAATTCGCACACGAGCGGCAGCATCTCGACCCGCCCCAGCAGCGTCAGCCCGCGGTCGAGTTTCTGCGCGTCGGTCCACTTGCCGGTAACAGTCGCCGGAACTTTCTTCGCCACCCGCGCCGCCGGGCCGATCGCGTCGTACACGGTCCGCCGCACCGTCACCGGCTTGCGGCCCGGCGAGCGGAATTCGTATTCCAAAAACTCGCCCGTCAGCACGCCCCGCTCCGCCGCCTGGCCCGTGTCGCCCGTCAGCCCGCCCGAGAACCCGCCCATGATCCCGCCCGCCGCGTTGCCGATCTTGGCGGCGTTCTCCATCTTCGGCGAATCGTTCAACTCGCCATCATCCCGAAAACTCCGCTGGCTGACGCGGTGCTTGCCCAGCGCCAGAGTCGGCAGCCACTGCGCGTGCGTGAGCACCGCCGCCTTGTACTTCGTCGGCTGCTCGGCCGGCTTGGTGTTCAGCGGGTTCGGCAGGCCCGTCCCCGTGATCGGCACGTTCGACAGCTCCACGCTCCGCCCGATCAGCTCGGCAGGCCGCATCGCGTGCTTGAGCACCACCTGCTCCTTGAGCTGACCCTTGAGCGCCTGCTCGACGACTACTCGCACCTCGATCTCGTGCACCGCGTCGGCCGGCACGTGCCTGGCGAGGTCCGCCGCGTCGAGCGCGATCGTCTTCGCCGCCGCGACGGCATCCACTGCAACCTTGCCCGGCGCGGCATCCGGCCGCGACACGTCCAAGTCGACCCACGTCCCGTTTTCATTTCGCTGAAGCCAGAAGTGATCCCGCAGCGCGGCGACCCGCGCGGCCTCCTCATCCGATTGTCCCGCACCCGCGCCGACCGCAGCCGTGATCGGCCCGAACTGTTTCGCCAACCGCGACGCCACCTCGCCCGCCAGCGCCGCCTCCTCCTTCTTCACCGTCTCGACCCGCGCCAGAACGGCGGCGACGTCCAGCCCGTGCTTCTTCGCATACGCCTCGGCCCTGGCCGCATCCAGCTCGCCGCGCTTCGGCAGGCGCTCCGCCGGCGCGGGTCGCGCCGCCGCCAGCAGCGTTTTCGCCTGCTCTTCCGTCAGCGTCGCTCGCGCCAGCCGGACCTCCGCCCCACTGCTCCGGAACAGCTCGGCCAGCAGCAGCGACCGGTCCAGCGAGTTCCCCAGCCGGTCCATCAGCACGCCCGATGCGCCGCGCAGCGATCCCGCGTACGGCACGAGGTACGTGTTATCGCGCACCCACTCGAACAGCCGGGCCGGATCGCGCCCGACCGTCTCGACGACCGCCTGCGGGTCGAACGTGTCCCGCGCCGTCTCGCGCAGCGCCGCCGTGACGGATGCGTTGAGCTTTTCGAGCCGCGCCACGATCGCCGCCCGGTCCTCGCCCGCCGCCTTTGCGTCCGCCGCCCGCAGCGCCACCGGCGCGCCGGTCGCGGCAAAAAACGTCGCAAACGCGAGCATCAGACGAGTGCCGCGATACTTCTTCAATTGGGTATGCATTGGAGTCTTCAAAAAACTCGACACAGAGGCACAGAGACACAGAGTCCGGAAGAGAGAAACGTCTCTGAATTCTCCTCTTCAATTCTCCGTGTCTCCGTGCCTCCGTGGTGATTCCGTTGTCGCAGGCCGTTACTGACCGACCTTGCCCCCGCACGACGGGCAGAACTTCACGCCCGCCGCGACTTCCTTGCCGCACTCGCCGCAGAACTTCTTCGCCGCCGCCGCCTGCGGGGTCGCCGGGCGCTCGGTCGTGCTGGCCGGAGCAACGGGCGTCGCCGGGGTCGCAGGGGGGGTGTTCCGGGCCGCGGCGTTCGCCTTGTTCTCATTGCTGGCCAGGAACCGGTCGATCTTCGGCAGCGTCTTGCGGAGCACGTCGTCCAGCGCCAGCCGGAGGATCTTGCCCTTGTCGTCCTCGCTCACCTGGATGTTCGCCCCGGCGTTCGCGTGCGCCCCGAGGATCGTGATCCCCTGTGCCGACGCCGAGTCCGTCTTCTTGTATTCGCTGAAGTGCGACGCCATCACCTCGCCCGTCGTCGGGTCGACCAGGCGGATGTCGACGCCGGCCTCGGTCGTGATGCGCGTCTCGGTGTTCTTCACCGCCGCCCCGCCGAGCTGCACGAGCCCGCCGACCTGTCCGAGGCCGAAGCCCTTGTCGAGGTTCTCGGTCTTCACGCGGAGGTTGGTGACCTTGCCGATCAGCAGGTAGTCCACGCCGCGCACGTTCCCGCTCTTGGCGAGCTCGCCCGGCTTGACGATGCCCTCCAGGTTCTGCTCGTCGAGCAGCTTCTTGAGCTGCGCCCGCTCGATCACGCGGAACCGCTCCGACTGCTCGAGCAGCGTCGTCATCTGGTCGGCCGCCAGCGCGTTCAGGTCCGACCCGCCAGAAAAACCGTTCGCGGCCTTCACGTCGAACGGGGGCACGCCCACCTTGGGCCGCGCAGCGCCCGCCGGGGCAGGGGGGTAGACGCCGACGTTCCGCGTCAGCGTGTCCCGCCCGGCGGTCTCCTCAACTTTGGTCGAGCAACCGGCGAGCGTGCCCGCGCCAACGGCGAGGGCAAGAACCGACTTGGCGATCGAGGCGATTTTCATGACGTGTGTTCCTCCCGGGAACAAATGGGGCCGCAGCCCGATTAGTGATTTGGCGTTCTCTCTCCGGCCTACCGTTTCGCACACTCGTCGGTCCATCAGTGGATCCCTTGCCGACCGGATCGTGTGGGGCGGAGTTGTACCGGGATAGACACACCCCGAAAACTGCCCTGATCGGGTCTGTCCCGTGCCCAGGGTCGGCGGCCAAGTCCTGTACTGCGCTAAAGTTCTGATGAAGGGCCCGCTTTGCAGCCGAATGCCGCGGGAGCCGCGTGGGAATAGTTGCCGCTCTTGGCGCGTTGTCGTCAGGAGTCCGATCCCCGCGCGCCCCGTCCGGAACCGACGCAAATGCCGACCCGTGCTCTGGATCGCAGTGGACAGGTGGTATACTGCGGCGATCCTTATTCCCATTCATGGGGCGAGAGCGCGCCCATCGCCCGTCATATCGATCGTTACTGAGGTATCGAAATGCCCCGTCCTCGCCGCCGCGGGTTCACGCTGGTCGAACTGCTGGTCGTCATCGGCATCATCGCGCTGCTGATCTCGATCCTCCTGCCGGCGCTCAGCAAGGCGCGGGAGTCGGCCAACGTCACCAAGTGCCTGGCGCAGCTCCGCAGCCTCGGACAGGCCCAGGCGATCTACGCCGCCAACAGCAACGGCTACGCGCTCCCCGGCGGATTCATTTTCATCCCCGACCAAAGCAGCGGCTTGAACCGCGAGAACTACGCGACGATCCTGGTCAACGCCGACCTCATCAACGCCCCTTCGCCGACGAGCCTGACCGGCGACGGCGCCAGCGACTCGAACCCCTTCTATTGCCCGTCGGGCGTCCTCGATTTCCGTGGCATCACGTACAGTCCGCCGAACCCCCAAAAACCCTTCCCGACCAGCCGGTCGGATTACCTGACCTCCAGCCCCTGGCGCACCCAATCGAGCACGACGGGCAAGATCGTCGACACCTGGTACGGCATCAACTCGGATTGGGGGACGGCCAGTCAGATCAAGGCCAACGCGGCGCCGACGCATTTCATCCCGACCAGCGACACAACGCCGGTCTACATCCTCCCAAAGCTCGGGTCGATCCGGTATTCGTCCGAGATGGTGTTCTTGTTCGACGGCAGCTTTTACAACCTCAATTACGACGCCCGCCGCGTCAGCGCGCGTCACGGCGGCGCAAAGAAGACGAACCTTTTGTTCTATGACGGTCATGCCGCCACGCACGACATCTCCGACGTCGCCGGCGGGATCAACGCCGGGATGACCGACATGGATGCGCTTGCCGATTTCGCCAACTATCCCGCGCTCAAGTGGCGCACCGACCAGAAGTAGTATCCGTAGGCCCGACCGTCGGGCGACGCGCCGCGGCCATGAGAGCGATCGTTACCGAGGTGTCGACATGCCCCGTCCGCGCCGCCGCGGGTTCACGCTCGTCGAACTGCTGGTCGTAATCGGCATCATCGCCCTGCTGATCTCAATCCTCCTGCCGGCGCTCAGCAAGGCGCGGGAGCAGGCCAACACGACCAAGTGCCTGGCGAACCTCAAGTCGATCGGGCAGATGCAGGCGGCCTACGCCGCGGACAACAAGGGGTTCGCGCTCCCCGCCGGGTTCCTGAGGGGGCCGCCCGAGGGGACCACGTACGGCGAGGGGCTTCACGCCGAGAACTACGCGACCATCCTGGTCAACATGAACTACGCCCCGGCGCAGGGCCTCAAGACCGCCACCGACTTGGCCACCGGGGAGGGCGTGTTCTACTGCCCGAGCGGCGTCCTGGAGTTCAAGGGCCTGTCGCACTACGACGTGAAGTTCAACAACATCATCCCCAACCGCACGAACCTGGTCGGCGCCAGCCCGTGGCGGACCCAGTCCTACGCCACCAAGGTGATCGTCGACACCTGGTACGGGATCAACGCCGGCTGGGGCACGCTCGTCGGCTCGGGCCGGCACCCGTTCCCGGCGAGTTTCATCCCCGACAAGAACGGCGCCAACTACGGCGCCCTGCTTAAGCTCGGCGCGGTCAAGCGCAACGCGCAAACCGTCTTCATGTACGACGGCACGTTCTACGACCTCGACTACGACAGCAACCGCCTCAACGCGCGCCACCGCAACCAGACCGCGACGAACCTGCTCTTCTACGACGGCCACGCCGTCACCGCGAGCACGGCCGACCTGCCGGGCGGCATCGGCGACGCGAACGCCCCGACCAAGGTGTTCGCCGACAAGGCCCTCGTCGACAAGTACCCCGAGTACCGCTGGCGCCACGACCAGAACTGAGCACCAGGCACGTGAAGCGCATTCGAAAGCTCACGGAGCTTGCTCCGCAGGTTGCGCAATCGGGTCAACCGCGCATCACACCGTCCAGTTTCCCCGGTAAGGTCGTGACAGCATCCGGTTCGCCTCGTCGTCCCCCGCGAACCGCTCGGTCTTCGGATCCCACTTCAGTTTCCGCCCGAGTTGCA
The DNA here is from genome assembly GCA_035459845.1 of Tepidisphaeraceae bacterium. Classification (GTDB taxonomy): domain Bacteria; phylum Planctomycetota; class Phycisphaerae; order Tepidisphaerales; family Tepidisphaeraceae; genus DASPKW01. Next base: position 11,958 of record DATHXE010000564.1, read on the forward strand.
TCGCGATGTTCCCCAGATGCGCGGGCGTGATCGACCGGTGCGCGATCTCCGCCGGCGCCGCCGTCGGCTGGCGCGACTTCACGCACGCCACGAAGTTCGCGTGGTGGTCTTCGCTCGCGTACAGGTGCACGTCGCCCGGGCCGATCGGCTCGCCCTTGAGTACGTTCTCGCTCGCCGACCCCTCCAGCGAAACCCACCCGTCGCTCCCCTCGAACCGCACGCCCCCGCCACCGGATTTCACGATCATCTTCACGCCGTTCGCGTACGTGCACGTGAACTCGAATTCCTTCGCGGTATTCCAAAGCGAAGTCCGCGGCGGGAACGTCCCGCTCCCCTCCACCTCCACCGGCCCGCTGTGCTCCACGTCCATCCCCCAGTGCGCCATGTCGAAGTAGTGCGCGCCCCAGTCCGTCACCATCCCGCCGGAGTAGTCCAGGTTCCACCGGAAGTTCCAGTGGCACCGGTTGTACGTGTACGGCTCATACGGCGCCGGCCCCAGCCACATCTCGTAATCGAACCCCGCCGGCACCGGCATCGGGTCGGTCGTCGGCAGCGCGTTCTTCCGCACCCAGAATCCGCCCATCAGCCCGACCTTCACCGTGTGCAACTTCCCGATCCGCCCGGAACGTACCAACTCGCACGAGTTCCGGCACTTCGGGCTCGACCGCCGCTGACTGCCCGACTGGTAAATCCGCCCGAACCGCTCGCACGCGTCCACCATCGCCCGTCCGTCGGCCACGGTCAGCGACATCGGCTTCTCGCAATACACGTCTTTGCCGCTCTTGGCCGCCGCCACCGTGATCGCCGCGTGCCAGTGGTCCGGCGTAGCGATGCAGACCGCGTCGATATCGGTCCGCGCCACGACCTCGCGAAAGTCCGCGTACTCGTCCGGCTTGGTATACGTCCCCGCCTCGATGTCTTTCGCGTAGCGCTTCCGCACCGCGTCCACCGCGTTCGCTCGCCCGCGGGTCCACGCGTCCTCGTACCGATCCGATCCCGGGTCCGGATCGCACACCGCCACGACCTGGACGTCCTTGTGGCCCAGGAACGTGTTGAGGTTGACGGTCCCGCGCCCGCCCACGCCGATCGCCGCGAGGGTGATGCGGTTGGACGGGGCGACGTGACCGTCCTTCCCCAGCGCCCTCGCCGGAATAAAAAGCGGGGCGGCGAGCGCGGATTTGAGCACCGATCGACGGGAAGAAGTCATGCGCGTGCTACCGGAGGGACGCTCCGAGCGTTGACCGGCGCCCTCCCTCTCTCAGACGCGCCAGCAACGTCATTTTGCATGCAGCGCATTCGCGTACGGGAGAGGGCGGGGGTGAGGGGCGGAATCTCAGATGACATTGTCAACGCGATGCGGGCGGGCAACGGCGCGAACCACGTCTTTCGCCGCTCGGCCCCTCACCCCCGCCCTCTCCCCGCCGCGACGGCGCGTGCGCGCGAGCAGCGCCTTCGGCGCGGCCGGGAGAGGGAGTGTGCGTCCGGAAGAATCCGTCACTTGCCCCCCAGCCGCCCCTCCACCACCTCGCGCATCAACTCCACCGGCGCCGCCCGCGCCGTCCACGCCTCGAACTGCCCCGCCGCCTGCCGCACGAACATCTCCACCCCGCCCACCGTCGTCGCCCCGCGCTCCCGCGCGTACTTGAGCAATTTCGTCTCCATCGGGTTGTAAATCGCCTCGAACACCAGATGGTCCGGCCCCAGCTCCGGCGGCCGATCCCCGAACGGCGATTCGTCCACCCGCGGGGACATCCCGACGCTCGTCGTGTTCACGTAAATCTGACAGCACGAGTCGCACACCTTCGCCCAATCCGCCGCCACGACCTTGCCGGTCTTCCCGTTGAACTCCGCCGCCAGCGCGTCCGCCTTCGCGCGCGTCCGGTTGTAAACGACGACCGTGGCCCCGTACTGCGCCAATGCCGCGACCGCCGTCCGCCCGGTGCCGCCGGCGCCAAGGACCGCGACGCGGTAGTCCTTCAATTGCTCGCGCGGGATGCCGAGCGCCGACGTAATGCTGTCCAGGATCGCCGCGTAGTCCGTCGAGAAGCCGCGGAGCCGCGGCTCGGACGGAGCCTCGCCCTCCCGAGCCTCGCCCGCCCGGGTGATGACGATTGTGTTGAGCGCCCCGATCGCATCCGCCAGCGGGTCCACCTCCGCCCCCTTCTCCTTCAAATACCGCAGCGCGTTCTCCTTGTGCGGGATCGTCACCGAGAGTCCCGACAAGTGCAGCGCGTCGAACGCCAAAAACGACTCCATGAACGCCTTGAACGACTCGTACCCCTCGTTCACCAGCAGCGGCACGTACACCCCGTCCCACCCGACCCGCTCGAACCCCGCGTTATGAATCGCCGGCGACATCGAGTGCCCCACCGGCGACCCGACCACGCCGTACACCTTCGTCGCCGACGCAATCGCGTCCCACCGGTACAGCCGCTTCATCTCCGCGATCGTCACCTGCCCCGGCGCCGTCCCCGCGCCGTCGGCCAAACTAGCGAACGTCAAAAACGCCCCGAACTTCTTCGCCAGCACGCGCGACAGCAGCCCGGCCTCGCCCATGCACAGCGCGATCGTCGGCTTGGCGCGGTTCAGGAGGATCTCGAACGCCTCGAGGTTGTCGCGGACGGTGCGGGCAGTCCAGACGACCTTCGCCACATCCGCAGGCGATTCGTTCAGATCCGCGAGGATGTTGTAGAGGCGGTCGGGGCGGCCTAGAAAGTCGTGCGACGACAGAATCAACCGTCGCCCACCCACCGTCGCCGGATTCGGAAATCTCTTGAACGTCGCGAGTTCCAGATCGACGTACCGAGCACAATCCATCCCA